>JASIJX010000315.1 GCA_030049955.1 Acidobacteriaceae bacterium | reverse complement strand
GGGGATCAAGCGTTGCTTTGTGTTGACCGCGGCCGCGATGTACATGGCCGAAGGAAATGAGTCGTTCGACGACTGGGACATGTTGACTTGATCGTTCGGGTGAACCGGAGTTTTGCTGCCCAGGGGCGTGCCGGCGATCTGGCTGCAACGATTCGCGATTACCTCGTTAACGTTCATATTGAACTGCGTGCCGCTGCCGGTCATCCAAACGTGCAATGGGAACATATCGTGGTGCTGCCCCGCAAGAATTTCGTCGCAGACCTGAACGATTAAATCGCGACGTTTCCCATCGAGCCGTTTACCGGCAAAGTTCACATTGGCTGCGCCCTTCTTCAGAAGGGCGTATGCAGTAATCATTTCCCGGGGCATCAGATCTTTTCCAATCGCGAAGTGTTCGAGCGAGCGCTGGGTCTGTGCGCCCCAGAGTTTGTCGGCGGGAACGTCAACCTCGCCAAGACTATCGGCTTCTTTGCGAATATCCGGCATCGTATATTCCTTTCTGACTGGCAGGTAAAGCGGAAACGTGCTATTTAGAGCTTTCCGACTTACTAAGGCTTTAGGACACAGTGAGAGCCGGCACAAGCAGGGCGCGTGCCTGTGCGATCTCTTCGGGGAGGATGGTGTGGGGCCGGTTGCGATGTTGTTTGAGGGTTACCGCGGCGCCCATTGCAGTGAACTGCTCCGCCGTTTCCTCTACGCGCGACCATGGCACGTGAGGGTCGGGATCGCCTGAGCTGAGCAGAACCGGAGTGCCGTCCAGCCTGCCCGCATGATGAAGATCAGCGCCCGGTGGTCCGATCAATCCGCCCGTGAATGCCAGGAGTGCTGCGTAGCGGGCCGGTTGCCTCGCAACGAACTCGCAGGCCAGGCATGCGCCCTGCGAGAACCCAGCGATCGCGACGTGCGCGCGCGCGAAACCCAGTACCACGCAGTGTTCAACTAGCCGCGCAACCATATTTAACGCGGAACTGAGCCAAGGCTCGTTGCTGGCAATTGGAGCGAGGAAGGAGTTCGGATACCATGTGTATCCCTCGGCCTGGGGAGCGAACAGGCTCACGCCGGGCAAACGCAGCTCCTCGCCCAGCAGAAGAACATCCCGTGCCGAACCTCCGCGGCCGTGGAGCAGAATGAGCGCTGCGGTGGCGCTTGCAGGCGTCGCACCGATCTGATAAAGAGCGGCGCGCTGATGCGGATCCAGGCGTGAGTCCGAGTGCGCGTTTAGCCTGCGTGCCGGCGCCATCACGGCTCGCTCTTCGCTGCGTGCAAAGCGATGGGCGGCAGCACGCTTTCGATGAGTTGCCTTTTCGGTTCGTACCAAGGAGGCAGCTTCAGTGATTCTCCCAGGCTCTCTGCCGGCTCATCGGTCAAAAACCCTGGCGGATCGGTAGCGATCTCGAACAGTACCCCGCCCGGCTCACGAAAATAAATTGAATGAAAATACCTGCGGTCCAGGACTGGCGTGATATCGAGGTCAAGACCTTTCAGTTCTTCGCGCCATGCCAGTTGCGCCGTATCGCTGGGCGCGCGAAAGGCAATGTGGTGGACAGTGCCGGCGCCCATGCGGCCATACATCAGCTGCGGCTGCACCAGCACATCGATGTGCGATCCACGCGCCTGGCTCGCCGAACTGAAGCGGTAGCGGTTTCCCTCGACGCCCGCCTGCCAGAAGCCCATTTTCTCCAGCACCGCGGCCGTCCGCTCGAACCCCGCCTCGCACAGCGTCACGGCGAAGAAACCGCTGATGCTGTGTTCTGGCGGAACATTGCTGGTTCGCGCCGGCTTGGCTTCAGGTCCGCCGATTTGCCCTACGAGCTCAAGCTTCGTGCCGTCGAGGTCGATGAACTTCAGCACCGTGTGCTCGAAGCGCAACTCTTCGCGCTCCACTGGTATTCCCATACCAACTAGCCGGCGTTCCCAGTAATCAAGAGATTCGGCGGGTACGCTGAACGCCGTCGCCGTGGTTTCTCCCACGCCGATGCCGCCCCGGCTCACATGCGGCCACGGGAAGAACGTGAGTATGGTCCCTGGCGATCCGGTATCATCGCCGAAGTAGAAGTGGTATGTACCGGGATCGTCGAAATTGATGGTGCGCTTCACCAGCCGCAATCCCAGTACCTCCATATAGAAATCCAGGTTCTGCTGCGGCTTGGAGGCGATCGCGGTAACGTGATGCAGACCCACGATCGGTTCGGGCATTATCTTTGTCCTCCCGAAATTTGTTTCATTGCGAGAAGAGCATTGATGTTGGGAACAGAGGAGCCGGGATATCCGCCCGGCGACTTCGGCAAGCTGTCTGTAGTCAGCCTGGCCCTGTGCCAGCAGCGTGGGGTTCCTGAAACGGCTCCAGCTGTGGCGTCAAGAGTCATGATGCGCTTACCTGGAGGAAGAGTGCAACAAAGTCCGGAAGAGTCATTCTCCGTTTCGATTGACTACCTATATTTCTTTTCCTGCATCATGTGACTGATCGCTCTGATCGATCTCCAGCGTTCAGGATCATAAGCCACGCGACCACCGCACTTGCCAGAGACAGGCCGGCGCAAATCAGCATGACGATTCTGAATCCGAATATAAATCCCTGGTGAATCAAGTCTTGCAGGGCGACTCTGGAAGATGCATCCAGGCTGGCAGGCGGCTGCAGACCGGCGAGTTTTGTTTCTTGTGCGTGAATTTCCTTGAGCATTTCCGATGGCAGAGAAAGACGATTCAGCGTGCGATCCAGCCGGGCGCGAAAAGCGAAAACCATTACGATTCCGAGCACGGCAATCCCAAGCACGCCGGCGACGCGCGCGACCGCGTTGTTGATTCCGGACGCCGTGCCGACGCGATTCTGCTCGACTGAGTTCATCACGTCCGTCGTCAGCGGCGCCACTGTAATCGCCATTCCAAGCCCCAGGATTGTGATCGCAGGGAAGACTGTCTTCCAGTAGCCGGCGCCGGCAGAAGACACGGCAAAGAGTACAAAGCCAAACGCCACAACGAGAGAACCGACGACCAGGGGTTTTCCCGGGCCATAGCGTGCAACAAGTCCTCCTGACCACTGCGACAGAAGAAACATGAGGAGGATGAAGGGCAGGACGGCCGCGCCGGCGCCGGTTGCGGAATATCCTTGAACCTGAATCAGCTCCAAGGGAAGCAGGAAGAAAAACACGCCAACGGTTGCGTAGAGGAACAGGGTAAGCAGGTTGGCGCCGCTAAAATTTCTGTTCCTGAAAAGAGCAAGAGGAACCATTGGGAACGAAATGCTGACTTCGACCGCGACAAAGCCGAACAGACAGCCAATGGCCGTGACCAGACTGCCGATGACAATTGGATTCTTAAAGCCGAGACTACTCGACTCGAGGAAACCGAATACCAGGCCGCCCAACCCCAGCGTTGCCAGCAGCGCTCCTGCCCAGTCAACGCGAGGTACGATTGCCCCACGGCTCTCGGGAATGCGCCAAACCGAAATCGCGATCACCGCGGCGGCCAGCGGAAGATTGATGAGAAACACCCAGCGCCAGGAAGCGTGCTCAACGAGCCATCCGCCCAGAACAGGACCTACCGCAGTCGTGATTGCAGTCCATCCCGACCATGTGCCGATGGCCTTCCCGCGATGCTTCTCGTCGAATGATGTGCTGATAATGGCGAGACTGCCGGGCACCAGAAACGCGGCGCCGACACCCTGGACGCTCCGTGCGGCGATCAGAGTTTGAATACTCGGCGCAACTGCACACGCTGCAGAGGCGATAGCGAACAGAATCGTGCCCATTACGAAGATGAAGCGTCGTCCCAGCACGTCACCGAGTGTGCCGCCAACCAGGATCAATGCCCCAAGAAACAGGCCATACGACTCCACAATCCACTGGACGCCGACCAAAGTGGCGTGGAGGTTTTTCTGCAGAGCAGGCAGAGCGACATTGATCGCCGTGCTGTCAATGAAGGCCATGCTGGAGGCTAGGATGGTTGCTGTGAGGATCCATGGCCTCGCCTCTTCTTCGCACGAAACTTGAGCCGGCGTTGATTGGCTGATCGTCTCACAGGGCGTTCTCATCCTCATTAGGATGTGGCTCCAGCCATTTGGGCTCGTGAAAAATCAGGGCTCGAGAAAGATGGGCGATCATTAAGCGCTTCCCACGTGGTCTCGATTCCCTGGTTCAGCGCGGGAATCTGGTTTGCGCAAGATCGATCACTTCATCGCTGAGCAGAACGCATCAAGCATGGGGCAAGTCGTTTCGTCTTCGAATAACAGCTTTTGACCAGACACTATACCGCACAGGCCCTGAAGCAGCGGTGACAATCTCACTCGGCAAAACAGGAGTATCATGGTGGAATTGGTTGAGCAAATGTAGACCTTGCTCCCGATCCCTACCCTTGGTTCAAAGTTTGCAGTCCCGAAATCTTCGGGCAGACTCCACCGGGATGTTCATCTCGAACAAGGAGGCAGACTATGAAAATTCTGATGGTACTTACCTCACACGATCAACTCGGCAACACAGGTCGCAGAACAGGCTTTTGGCTGGAGGAGTTTGCGGCCCCGTATTTCGTTTTCAAAGATGCTGGCGTCGATCTAACGCTCGCTTCTCCCAAAGGCGGGCAGCCGCCGATCGATCCCAAGAGCGATCTGCCGGAAAATCAAACCCCCGCGATGACTCGCTTTAAGCAGGACGCAGCAGCGCAAAAAGCTCTTGCCAGCACGGTCAAGCTTCAAGACGTAAAGGCAGAAGACTTCGACACCGTGTTCTATCCAGGCGGACACGGGCCCATGTGGGATCTTGCGGAGAGCCCTGTGTCCATCGCTCTTCTCGAATCGTTCTATAACTCCGGCAAACCAATCGCTTTGGTCTGTCATTCGCCTGGAGTGCTTCGCCATGTTAAATACAAAGGCGCTCCGCTTGTAAAAGGAAAGCATGTAGCTGGTTTTACCAACGGCGAGGAAGAACAGGTACAGCTCACCAAGGTAGTGCCATTCCTCGTTGAGGATGAACTACTGCGGCTAGGCGCCGTCTTCGAAAAAATGGCGAACTGGCAGCCGTTTTCCGTCACGGATGGCCGCCTCATAACTGGCCAGAATCCCGCATCATCGACGGTGACGGCTCAGGCACTTCTAAAACTCGTTGCTGCAAAAAAGGCGGCTTAGAGTTCACACGGATTGAGGACGGAGTAACCTCCGTTCATCAGTTGTGCCGGTCAGGGTAGTTGATGCCGCAACGTTGGCTGCACATACGACTTGCACCGACAACGGCTGGGTCATTTCAGGCAGCGAGCAACAACAGGAGCCATGCATGGAAGACAAAAAGAAGACGGTCATTGTTACCGGCGCCTCACAAGGCATCGGAGCCGCGATTGTCCATGCCTTTCTGGACCGCGGCTATAACGTCGTTGCAACCTCACGCAGTTTTTCTAAAGCCGGTTTTGCGTTGTCGCCTAATCTAGCCGCGGTCGATGGAGACATCGGCGAGCGGGCGACTGCCGAAAAGGTCATGCAGACTGCACTCAGCAAGTTTGGATCAGTCGACCACGTCGTCAACAATGCGGGCATTTTCAAAAGCAAGCCATTCACGGAATATACCGCAGACGACTTTCGCGCCTTCGTTCACACGAATCTGCAAGGGTTCGTCTTCATCACCCAGTTGGGGGTTAAGCAAATGCTGTCACAAGGCGCTGGTGGCAGCGTAACCACTATCACAGCAGCCCTGGCCGACAACCCCATGGCAGACGATCCTGCGTCGATCGCGATGATCACCAAAGGTGGGTTGAACGCCGTAACCATGAATCTGGCGATGGAATACGCGAAAAGGAACATACGCTTCAACGCGGTTGCTCCCGGTGTTGTCGATACGCCTCTTCATCACGGCAACCCAAAAGATTCGATGGCGTCCCGCTCGCCCATGGGCGTAGTTGCGGAGCCGAAAGATATCGCGGACGCTGTTATTTATCTTGTAGAAGCTCGTTACGTTACCGGGGAGGTGCTGTACGTGGACGGTGGTGCGCACGTGGGCCGGTGGTAGTTGCGAAAGCTCCACAGCCGGCGAGCGCCGAACGCAGGCTGCAGGAGCTTGGCATTCAGCTCATATCTCCTCCCACGCCGTTTGGCACCTACGCCGAGGCCGTCCAGACAGGCAACCTGCTCTTCTTGAGCGGAATGCTCCCGGTTGTCGAGCACAAGCCGAAGTACGTAGGCCGCGTTGGCAAAGAGCTCGATGTAGAGGCGGCGCGGGATGCCGCCTACACAGCCGCTCTTGGCGTCCTCGCTGCGGCGAGGAAGCATCTCGGTTCGCTCGATCGAGTGACTCGCTTTGTTCGACTCGGAGTATTCATTGCAACAGCCGGAGATGAGGTCATCGATCAACCTCGAATCGGGGATGCTGTCTCTGATCTGTTTCGAGATATTTTCGGCATCGAGAAAACATCGGTTCGTACAATCGTCGGCGTCGCCAGCCTCCCGCTCGGCGTCCCCGTAGAACTCGAAGTCATCTTCGAAGTCGCATGACCCATCACCAATCGGAAAGCGTGGTTCGAACGCATCGGCGCGACTCTTGTCAAAAAATCCTGGCTTGTGGATTTGCTTTTCTGCACGAGCGAAGCCCGAGCAAAGCCGGCAATTCCGCAATTTTATCTCTACGATGTGAGGCGATTGAATCCACATGCTGTCACTTCCATCAGATGACAATGACGCCGTGTGAGCGTATAAGTGGTTCGTTGCCGGCAGATCCTCACGACGAGGAGGTGCGATTCCATGCAAATGCTCATCGCTGTTTTACAGCAAGCGAGTCAGCGCGGCATAGCAATTGGCCATTTCAACGTCTCTGATCTCGTTCTCTTGAAAGCCGTCTTTACCGCCGCGCAGCAACTGAATGTACCGGTGATTATCGGCGCGTCCGAGGGTGAACGGGCCTTTATGGGCGTCAACCAGATCGCAGCTCTGGTGCGGAGCCTGCGTGATGAGTATGGGTTCCCGATCTTTCTTAATGCGGACCACACGCATTCACTCGCTGGCGGAATTGAGGTGGCACGGGCCAAATTCGACTCGATTGTCTTCGATCTCTCTGCGTTGCCGTTCGAAGAGAATATCCGCAAGACGAAAGAAGCTGTGACGGCGCTTAAAGCAATCCATCCTTCCATGCTGGTGGAGGGAGAGATCGGCGACATTGGCAGTGGATCGGAAATTCACGAGGTCATGCCTGACCCTTCGAAGAAAGGCCTTACCACGCCCGAACAGGCAAAGCAATTTGTAGCCGAAACCGGCATCGACATTCTCGCCCCTGCAGTTGGAAACATGCACGGCATGTCCAGAAGCATGGTTCAGGGGCAAACAAAGCAGCACCTGGATATTGAACGAATCGCCGCCATCAAGAAAGCGACTGGAGTACCGTTGACTTTGCATGGCGGATCGGGGACAGACGACGATGACTTTCGCAGGGCCATTGCTGCGGGCATCACCGAGGTCCATATCAACACAGAGTTGCGGGTGGCATGGAGACGCAGCCTAGAAAGCAGCCTGGCTGCGAAACCAGCAGAGATCGTTCCTTATAAGATTCTGCCTCCTGTCGTCGAATCAGTAAAGGAAGTGGTCATGTCGCGATTGAGGCTTTTCAGCAATCCGGGCTTAGGCGCTCAAGCGCAAGGATCAAAAACGTAATGAGGTGTGCCGGAGACCATCGCCACCGGTTTTCCCTGCGCAGGTTTTCGGCCAACCTCAGACATGAATTAGGCCGCGCGCAAAGGCGTCAGCTTGACCCCACCGGCCAGGGATACCTAACAGCTCGATCCATTCGATTTGTTTAGGAACAGCTGGATCGACCAGCAGTCGATTGCCGACCGGCTCCAAACCTAAGAGCGTGCGCAGAAATAGCAACGGAGCGCCTGAGGACCATGCTTGCGGGCTGCATGCTGTTGGATATTCGACGGGAAAGTTCGTTTCTGCTCTGGAGTAGCCTGCAAATGCCTCGGGCAATCGATATTGGAAATATTTAGCGGCTTCGAGAATTGCCAGGGCTATTTGCGCCGCTTCCTTCTTAAAACCATAATTTCGCAATCCGAGGGCGCAGATCGAATTATCGAATGGCCACACTGTTCCAACGTGATAACCAATGGGATTGTAGCCCCCTTCCCCAGCGGCCATTGTGCGCACGCCCCAGCCTGAAAACAGTTGTGGTCCAACCAGATGGCTCGCACATGCCGCCGCCTTGTCCCCATCGACGATGCCGCTCCATAGCAGGTGTCCGATGTTTGAAGTTAATGAATCAACTTTGCGCTTCTGACCATCGAGAGCGAGCGCGAAGAATTGCTTTTCCGGGATCCAGAAGTCGCGATTAAATTTCTCCTTCAGCTCAGCGGCTTCCTTTTCCAGCCGGTTTGCCAGGTTGGAATCGCCCCAGAGCTCGCGTGCCAACCTGGCGCATCTGCGCTTGGCATCATAGGCGTAGCCCTGGATCTCGCAAGTCGCGATTGGGTAAGACGCCAGCGTTCCATCGCTGAACAGAATGGAATCCCACGAATCCTTCCAACACTGGTTCTCGAGGCCCGTCTCTTTATTTCTCCGTTCGTACTCGATGTAGCCGTCGCCATCGCGGTCGCCAAATTCATCGATCCAACGCAGGGCCGCTCTCGCCTCCGCTTCGAACCTTGTGATTAGCTCGTGCCTTCCAGACCAACGTTCAATCTCGTCCATCAGGACGAGGAACAACGGAGTAGCGTCGGCAGCGCCGAAATAGGGTGAATGAGGTCGCTCCTCGAATGCGGTCATCTCACCCATGCGCGACTCATGCAATATCTTTCCCGGCTCTTCCTCTCGAAAGTCATCACACCGCATACCCTGGCGGAGGGCGAGTATTTTTAATGTGGTCCAGGCGAGGTCAGGTATGAACGGGAGGGCCTGCAAGCTGGTGAAGATACTATCTCTGCCAAAGAGCGCCATGAACCAGGGAAGTCCGGCAGCCGGGATCGCTTCTCCAGGCGTAAGACGCGCGAAGAAGCGCAATGCAGCCAGGTCTACTAGAGAGCGTTCATAAATTCTCTGGAGATCGGGCCAGGATGCATGAAGCTGTGGCGCACTTGCGATCCACCTTTCCAGGCTCATCCCAACATTCGGAGTTGGCGTATCGTGCACGTCTTTGTATTTCGGCTTTGTCTTGATACCCTCGGTGCCATCGACAGCCGCGAGCACATCTAACCCCGTACCCCACTCACCGTGTGGCTCAAGGTGCACCCGGAAGCGAAATCCCTTTTCATCGATTTCGGCGGGAATGCTCGATGTTATCCAGGTTTCGCGCACGAACTTCTCTCTCTGATATCCGAGAACAAGCCGATCGCCATCAATGCGCTTGTAGAACTTGCCCGCACGCTTGAACTGCGCGTCCTTCACCTGAAATAGATCGGCGAAGTCTGCATCGGCCTCGATCCTGATATCCAGATCGAGAGCTGCGGCTTTGTGATTTGTGAATTTCAGGTCTTCGTGAAATCCTCCGCCAACTGCGCGCTGTCGCACGATGGACATTGGAGAATTCACGTAGATCGTGCCTGTTCCCGGAACAAGGAAAAATTGCGATGAGAAGTAATTGACGTCATCGGTTGAAAGTGGGCTCGGCCGCTCTCCATTCACAGTCAGAACCCAACGAGACAGGAATCGCGTGTCTCCCTGAAACAGGCCCTGCGCTTCTTCAGGAGAAATGGAGATATCGCCGCGGCGGTCGCTTACAACGAACGTGTCGCCTTCCAGAATGCTTACTGGCTTTGCCCTCATGCCGCCTCCTCTTTTCTGCCCTCAGTCAGAGATCTGACCACCGCATGAAACCTTTGCGCGAGTAAGACGTCGCCGCGGACCTTCACGCGTCCCTGCATTGCGGCCGTGATCAGATTGCGCCGCCCCTCAAGAATGTCGATAAGGTCGGGTTCAGCACATGAGATCGTGCAGTCTGCATCGTGCCGAGCCTCTTCCATCGTGACCTTGCCGTCCCGAACAGAAATAAACCACTGCCTGCCATTTTCGATCTCGAATTGGTAGGTTCCCGTCACCCCACGCAGAATTGGTTCACACTCGCGAGATTGAAGCCGTTCAAACACTTCATGTGGTGCATGTGGCGATGCCATCGGCCACCTCCATGTCTTTTCAATGGTTCTCGTTTCCTTTTGCAAATGCTTTGCTCTCATCGGTAGTGTCTGAGACTTTCAACAAAACCCGCGCGGGTGACCCGTCACCTCCTAAAATCAATAACGGGAGGCATAACAGGTCGTATCGGCCCTGAGAAACGCCTGTCAGGTTCACTCCCTCAATGATGACCACACCGGCGCCGAGGAGAGCGCGATGTGTTTCAGGGCTTCCCGCCGACAGATAATCGATCCCCACCGCCAGTGTGTTCAGGCTGGCGAGATACGAAGCAGCATCTTCGGCGATGGATACGAAGTTGGGAACGAACTGAGAAGTCTTCCAGCACCGCTCTGAGTTGGAAGTTTTGAGCAGCAGGCGTTCGCCAACGCCTAAATGGTGACGCCGGAGTTCCTCAGCTCTGACCGCACCGGGATCTTTGATTTCGACCACGCGTGCAGGTCCAATCAGATTTTCCAGAGGTACTTCCTCGGCTCCCGCTCCGCCGGGCAAGAAGTGGATCGGTGCATCGATGTGAGTCCCCGTGTGACTTCCCATCGTCAGCCGGGAAAGTGTGCAGATGTCCCCTCTCTCTACGTGAGCGATCGTGTCAATTTCGATGGGCGGATTGTCAGGATAATGCACCATTCCGGTATAAATCGGCACAGAGATATCGAGCCATTCACTTGATGTTGCAGGTGTTGTCGCGATTTGTGTATGTAGCTCTCGCACGTACGTCCCCCAATCAGGCTGCGCGACTCATCTGCACGACGTTCTTGATTCCTCGTCGTTGAGTCAGCAATTGTGGCGCTTCATCCACTGGCACACGATCGGTTATAAGTGTGCGTACGCTCTCTGGGAACAAGGTCATGAACTGTTCGATGTGCTGAATAGCTGATATGTGATCGCTTCGGCCGGCGTTTACCGTTCCGAAAGCCACTTTGTTCCGAAGGACGAGATCGCGGAGAATGTGGCCCGCGTTCAGTGTGGCAACGGCAGCGTCGGGGGGAACTCCAGTAAGCGCGAGCACTCCATTCGGTCTCAGCATCTGAGTTGCAGCCATCATCAGCGGTGCGAATCCTACGGCCTCGAGCACCACATCAAATTCACCCACCTTTTTTCCAAGATCCTCGATCGGAGTGATTGTCGACGATGCATAATGGGCTCCAAAGGAGCGAACCAGCTCTGCCTGCTTACTCTGTTCTGAGTCTCGCGAATAGACGAGCGTGTCGAATCCATTTGCGACGAGCACCATCGCGCCCAAGAGACCGATTGGGCCTGCTCCCAGGACTAATCCGCGCTGCGGGTCAGGATCGTAACGGAGCCTGGCGAAAATCGCGTTCGCCTGATCGACAGCTTTCGCGACCACAGTTAAGGGTTCGAGCAAAACCGCGACATCAGCCAAAACACGTGGCACTCTTACGAGATACGCTTCATCATCTACAACATAGTCCGTCAGGAACCCATCTGCGCCCTTAATGCCGCGCTCGGTATAGTCGCCGGTCACGCAAAAATCCGGCCGTCCGGCGCGGCATGCTCTGCATTCAGCGTGCGGGCAGGGGCGGCGGACCATCGCAACTACCAGGTCTCCGGCCTGAAGACCGCTCACCTCGCGTCCAGGTTCGATTACCTCTGCGAGTGACTCATGTCCCAGGATGAGATGGTCCGTACCTGAGGGTGGGTCGCCATATTCGAACGATGCGATCTCCCGGTCTGTGCCACAAATCCCTACTTCACGAACTTTCAGGAGCACCTCTGTTGCGCTCTTCATACGAGGTTCAGGAATGTCGAGTAAATCGACTCTCTTCTGCGATGGAAATACTGCGAGAGCATGCATAAGGTGATACCGATTCCGTACTACGGAGTTCTGAGCTTCTATTTACTCCCTAAGCTGCCTTTTCACTTACGGCTGGTGCCTTGTTGACGGGCGAGAGTGGCGCCTCTCCTCTCAACACACGCACTGCCTCCTGAGATGCAAAGCGGCGCACAATTTCGATGGATTGCTCCGAGTAGTACGCCGCATGCGGCGTGATGATCACGTTTTCCAGCGTAAATAGCGGGTTATCAGGTTTCCATTTCGCTCGTTTTGCCGGCTCTTCTTCTAAGTCGTCGAGCCCCGCTCCCGCGAGCCACCCATCTTTCAGAACCCGATATAAATCCGCATCTTTCACGATCGGCCCACGCGCAGTATTAACCAGGATCGCACCTCGCTTCATCCGGCGCAGCTCTGCTTCACCGAAGCGGCCGCGCGTCTTCGCAGTCAAAGGCGCCTGAATTACGAGGTAATCGGACTGCGCCAGCAATTCGTCGAAGCTGACAAGAGACACGCCCGCAGAAGTTGCCTCGCGCTCGTCGACAAACGGATCATGAGCAATGATTCGAACGCCAAATCCACGCATGCGCCGGGCAACCTCTTTCGCGATCGCGCCGAACGAGAACAGTCCCACAGTGCCTTGCTGTAATCGTTGGATTGGCCGGCCAGTTTGCCAGTGCCATTCACCGGCGCGAGTGGCTCGATCATATGTCGGAAGCTTGCGGATCAAAGCCAAAAGAAGGGCGACCGCATGGTCTGCGACTTCGTTCATACACCAATCGTTGGGAACATTGGTCACAATGATGTTTTTCGCAGTGGCAGCATCGACATCGACAATATCCACTCCAATGCCGTATCGCGCGATCACCTTGCATCGCGTGAAGCTTTGAATGGCGCGCTTGCCGATCTCCGCATATTGCGTAAGCACCGCGTCCGCATCGGCAGCTACTGCGATAACGTCATCTTCACTCTTGCACTGTGCAGCGACGAGTTCAAAGCCCGCACCTGTGACGATAGATTGCTCGATAGCAACATCGCCGAAATCGTAATCGGCGACTACCACTTTGAGTTTGTGATCCGCGCTCATCTTCTCCCTCCTGACATTTAGGCGGCGCGCCTTTTTTCGACAAATTCGAGATGGGCGCTGTCGTTGTGGCTTACGGGATGAGCCGCTTCCGGAACTGCGTCGCGATCTGCTTTTTCATGCGCGGTCATCAATGCACCCTCCGCAGAGCCTGTGGCGACTCGCGAGTAGAGCGACAGAATTCCTCGAGTGTGGCGGGAAGGCGGCGCAGTCCAGTGCGCGCGGCGTTCAGCTAGAACTTTGTCTATCGCTTTGGGTTTCATCGATCTCTTCCCAACGCCTACGATTCCGAGGCTACGTTCCGGAATGTTGATTTCGATTAAATCGTCTTCTTCAACGAGAGCGATGGGACCACCGTCGATAGCTTCGGGAGTGACATGCCCAACGCAAGGGCCCTTCATCGCACCGGAATAGCGTCCATCAGTAATGAGGGCCGTGGTGTGATTAAGAGCTGGATCGGCGGCGATAATCGCTGAAGCAAAATACATCTCGGGCATGCCGTTGGCGCGTGGGCCTTCATAGCGGATCACGACAACTTCACCAGGCGCGACCTTCTTTGCTCCATGGCGTCCGATCAAGGAATCCAGAGCTTCATCCTCGGTGTTAAACACGCGAGCCGGGCCAGTGTGAACGTGCATCTCCTTTGGTACGGAAAATGACTTGATCATCGCACCGCCAGGAGCGATATTTCCGCGAAGTATTGCAACGCCTCCGCCTTCGCCGAATGGGTTGGAACGGGGCCGAATGATTTCGTCGAGCGTGATTTTGTAGTTGTGCAGATAGCCGATCCGCTCATCGAAGAAACGGCTCTTCTCGATTTCCGCGAGATTCTCCCCCAGGGTCTTGCCCGTGACCGTGAGGCAGTCGAGATGAAGGAGATCTTTCAATTCGAGCATCAGCCGCGGAAGTCCACCGGCGTACCAGAAGTATTCGACCGGATAACGTCCCGTCGTCTTTACGTTGGCAAGTACAGGAACGAGACGATGTATGCGATCGAAGTCGTCAATTGTGATGTCGACACCTGCTTCGTAGGCAATGGCCGGAAGATGAATGAGGGCATTGGTGGACCCACCGGTGGCGGCGTGAATGGTTATGGCATTCTCGAAGGCTTTTCGCGTAAGGATGTCGCGGGCCCGGATATCTTCCTCGATCAGGTTCACACTG
>JASIJX010000314.1 GCA_030049955.1 Acidobacteriaceae bacterium | reverse complement strand
GTTGGCGATTCGCGTTCGGAAATGAAATCACGCCATCGGCTGCGACTGCAGAACTTCCTCAGCCATTCGAAAGCAAAAAACAAGGAAGGAACGAGGTCATCCAGGCTCCAAAAAGGGCATTTGATTCGCCACGGTGCAGCGCGTGGCGCGCGGAAGGGATCAGCGCAGATGGAACGAAGATAGGACGGGGGATGTATCCAAACAAAAGAGCGACGGGATCTCTCAGGCTCAGGCATGGATAAGCCAAGCTCGTAACAGTAAGCGGCCAGCGGAATGTTCACGCCGTTGAGGCTCGCCACCTCTTCCTGCCAGTCGGTGCGGCCGGCCGTTGGCTCGATCATAAAGAATCTTCCACTGTTCCGGTCCTTCTTGAATTCCATGCTGCACATGCCCGTCATGTGCGTCGCATCGAAAAAATTCGTGGTGAGCTTTTCAAGAAGATTCTCCGCTTCAGGCGCCGCGGTGCAGCTTGCCGTGCTGCCAGTTTGAGGCGGCCAGGAACGCAGCTTGCGGCCAACGAAAGAGCTGACGGTCCGTCCATCCGCGCTCCGATATTGCAGGCAGAAGTAGATGTCGCTTTCCTCGCCTTCTACCCACTCCTGGACAATGAGATTGGGCGCGTCGGGGAGAATCGTGCGACAGATAGATTCGGCTTCGGCGAGAGATTGGACTTTTTGCGCGCGGGGCGCCTTGCCACTCAAGAAGAGTTCCTTATTGGCCGGCTTGATGACTGCAGGAAACCTGAGGCGAGAGAGGTGTGCGCAATCCTGCTCGTTGCATACGGCGATTGAACGCGGAACGGAGAAGCCGTGCAGCTCAGCGAGGCTCTGGAAACTCCACTTGTCTAGCAGCCCGCGAATGCAATCGTGTTCCGGCAGACAGATGCGAAAGGCGCCTTCTATTTCGCTTCTATGCTCGGAGATGGTTCGAACTTGGGGGTCCGTGGTGAGGAAGAGCAAAGGCGAAACGTTGAGGCTGGCGCGCAGTTGCAAGAGGCTGTCGATTAACCCCTGGCCCGATAAAGTCGTTGCGGCAAACGGTTGCACATATTGCGAGTGCATGCCGGGCCGCCAGCGATCCGTTTCCACTACGATCACCGGCACACCCGCTCTTCCGAGGCAACGCGCGTTGCCAAGGCCGTCTGCATCGCCACCGATTATGACGGCCGGCACCGTCAGCGCTGGCCGGGTGAGTTCCCGGCGAGAGTTGATGCCGGCGACACCGCAAGCGGAGCGTCGAAGAGGAGTCATGATGCGAACCGCGCGTTGGTGTTCGCGGAGCATCATGCTTGAAGATTTGCGAGGTGTTTGGAGACGCGGCGTGCCGTGTAACCCGCCCCGTACAAAAATCGCATGACTGGTCCGAAGCTCGGCGCTGATGCCAGACCGACGAAGTAAAGGCCGGGAACGGAGGATTCAAAGTTCCCAGAAAGTATGGGAGTACTTTCAAAGGAATGCAGAGAAGAGCGGATGTTGCCGCTGAGGAACGAAAGCCGGTCGACATCCACTCGATAGCCAGTTGCGGCAATGACGTGGTCGGTCATCAGCTCCGAGTGTGTTTTGTCGCCATTGCAGCGCATGTATATGCTTCCGCTTCGCACCTCGGCATAAGCAGGAGTGCACGCAAGAAGAACCGGAACATGTCCTTCAATGCGATCTTTGATGAACCATCCTCCCGCCGGACCAAGATAGGTGTTTACGGTTTGCAGGCGGGTTTGCTGGGGCAGATGGCGGAACATCATGGGCGCCGTTGTAAAAAAGCAGCTTCTCCAGCCGCCGCCGATGCCGGACATGGGATAACGAACTCGATGCCAAAGCGAACGCGGACCCGGTTTCGAGAGAAACGCCAGAGAGGGCCTGCGTGCAATGAGGCGCACCTGCGCGCCTGCCTCATGCAGCAGAGCCGCCATGTCCAGCGCGGAGGCTCCACCGCCTATAACAGTTACGTCACGCCCGGCAAATGGCCGCAGATCGTGATGCTCAGAGCTGTGAGAGACAAATTCTCTCGGCAGATGTGCAAAGGCCTGCGGCAGTTGCTTAAAGTAGCTGAGTCCGACCGCAATGATGACGCGCTGAGCGGCCAGCGTCTCCTGGTTATTGAGCTGCAGCAGGAACTCTTTTGGCGAGCGATCCAATGCAGTGACCGTTTTGTTCTCAAGGTCAGGAGCGAAGTTCTTTTGAAACTGAAGGCCATAGGCTGCCATGACATCAACCGGAATTGGCAGTCCGGAATCTGCATAGCTCAGCCCTCCTTCCGCACAGAAGCGCTTCAATGTGAAGCGCCGCTCCGGATCGTAGAGATCGGACGCGAAGCCTTCGGATTTCAAAAGCATCCCTGCAGGCATTTGCGTCCGCCAGCTCTCCATGGGATTGCCGAAGATCCGGAAACCCACGCCACGAGCGCGCAAGTGCGCAGCGATGGATAGGCCATAGGGGCCGGCGCCAATAATAGCGACGGGCACAGTTTCCCTGGTTGCATGCGATTTCGATGAGGGCTGTCGGAGTGGCGCAGACGCTGCCGCCGCAGTCAACGGCGCGATGTGCTGAGAAGCCCGATGGACTTCGGCTGTCATTCCCGCCCTGGCGGCGGGCTGCGAATCTGGCACGTCAGAATTGCCTTGAGGGGAAGCCGATCCGGTCATGATCACAACTCCTTGCCAGATCGCCTGGTTCCGAATTGCTGCGTATGATGCCTTGCCTATTTTTTGAGGTTGTCCGAGGGACGATTGCGCGCAACGCCTTGCGCTGACGGGCGCGGTAGCATGGTAGCCATGATCGGCAAGGTGCTGTTGGAGATCGACCGTGTAGTGTTCTGGCCTTGCATGGCCTATGTTGTCGCGGGCATGGTCGGATGGGTGCGCGTCGATCGTGGCGCAAAGAACCTTCCCGGCAATCGTGTCAAATTCGGCCCTAACTGGATTGGCTTCGCGTGTTTCGGTGTGATCATTACGATGATCCCCGCAACGGTGAAAATGTTTTGGTATCTGCGGTGGGGTCTGCTTGACCTCGTCACATCAGTTGGCATGGCGATAGGGCTGGTCGGAGTTCTGCTGGAGCTTCCCGGCACCATCACTGTCAGCGATCAAGGTCTTGAGCAGCAATATTGGTTCGGAAGGAACAAGCGCATCCGCTGGAGCGACATCGTTGAGATTGATTCAGGCCCTAAAGACCGTCGCGTGACGATCAAGGCTACCGACGGGACCAGAATTGACCACTCGTTTTTGCTGTCAGGACGCGCGCGGCTCCTGCAGGAACTGAAACAACACTGCGGGAGTGAACTTCCGGAAGATTTCCCGCGCGAGCCGCTGGAGAACGTCTAAAGTTTTTCCAGATTCGCGAACTTCTCCATCAGCTTCTTCATCCCGTGGCGCTGGAACATCACCGTCACCTTGGCATCTTCGCCGTCGCCCTCGCGCATCAGCACTGTGCCCTCGCCATATTTCGAGTGGCGCACGCGCTGGCCCTGCTTCAGGCCTGCTGCGCCGTTCTGCGCAGGAATATCCATCGCCGGCCGCGAGAACGATCCGGGCTTGGCTCCCGGCCGGCCGCCGAAAAACTTCGCAATGTTGTCGATGGAGTCGCCGCGTTCTGGCGTCTTTTTCACGCCCGAGCTGAAATTCAACCCGCGTCCTGACGAAGACGATGCCCCATACCGCTGCCCGCCAGCCGCACGCGGCGTCTCTTGGCTTTCGTCTTCGTAATTGAAGTGCCGACCCTCAAAATCGCTGCCGTAACGATTGCGGCTCGCTGCGTACGCCGGCCTGTACCCCGGTGTAGACCAGGCCGGACTCTGTCCGCCAAGATTCTCAACCAGCTGCGGCGGAACCTCTTCGAGGAATCGCGAAGGGATGCTCTGCTCCGGCGCGTCGTTGCCGTAGCGCCGCCGATAGTGCGCCCGGGTCAGGATCAGCGTGTTCATCG
>JASIJX010000313.1 GCA_030049955.1 Acidobacteriaceae bacterium | reverse complement strand
GACCGGGTTGTGGGCACGTTTGGCGGCAGCGAGGCGCTGCTGGACGGAATTCTCCAGGAGCCAGCGGATTATTTTTCCATCGGGCCGGTGGGGCGGACCGAGACCAAACAGACGAGCAAAGCGCCGATTGGGGCCGATGGCGTGCGGCGGCTGCGCGAGCAGGCCGGGCTGGAGCCGGTGCTGGTCGCGGCCGGCGGCATTACGCTCGAGAATGCTGCCGAGGTGCTGGCCGCGGGGGCGAGTTCGGTTGCCGTTTCGGCCGCGATCTTCCGCGCGGCCGATCCGGCGTCTGAGTTTCGGCGGTGGCGCCGGGAGCTGGATGCGTAGAACTATCCAACGAGGTTTTGGGTTCGTGGTTTCCCACCCTTTTCACGATGAGGCCGTGAAAAGGATGGGGCACGGAGGCATTCGCGGACCAGCATTCCCTCAGGGGCTGAAGCTCCGCGTATTTTTGGAATCTTGAACGTACGGGCTGAAGCCCGTACCCCTTCAAAACTGACCTGCTGCCCCTATTCCCCGTTCCCTGCCGTTCTTACATTTCGTCTGCCGAGGGGCCGTAAGCGCCGGGAACTTTTGCGCCGAGCAGACGCAGGTAGACGCCGAGCTGGGCGCGGTGGTGGATCATGTGGCTGAGGACGTAGTCGCGGAAGACCTGGTAGCGTGGCTCGTCGATAAAGGTCTGGCCGGCCCAGATGAACTTCCAGTGCTGGTCCCATTTCTCCGCTTTGGTGGCAGCTAGGGCCTTGCGCACGTCGCCCAGATTTTCGTCGAGCTTCTTGAGCACCGCTTCCCTGTTGGCCGGTACGTAGGGTTCATATTTGTGGTCGGCGGCGAACTCCAGCTTGTCCAGCGTGAGCGTGTGCAGGGCCCAGTCGCCAGTCATGTCGGTGAGGTGGCCGGCGAGATGGCCCAGGCTCATCGATTTGGGGTGAGGTTTGTAGGTGAAGTCCGCGCCCGCGGGGATGGCTTCAAGGGTTTTGCGGGTTCGGGCGACTTCGCGCTCGTATTCGGCGAGCAACTCCTTCTGACAATCCATCGATTTCCTCCGTGCTGCTGCGAAAGACAGCATAGCCGAAGTCTCGGTGGAAAGGCGAAGAAAAAGCGATGAAAAATTCAACTGAAGCGGGTTGATTCGAAGGTTGCGGTGAAGGCCTCCTGCCAGCCGCGGGCGCGGTTTGCGGGGATCGCGGTGCCCTGCGGGGGCACGTTGACCGGCAGCGGCAGGACGGGGATTGGCGGTGGGTCGCTCTCAAGATAATTGCCGTGGTTGAAGTTCCAGGTGTCGGGGATTTCGAAGGGTGCTTCGAAGTTAGCCGGCCAGGGCTGCGCGGGGCCGCAATGGCCGATGGCCGCGCGCCACCATGGATGGCAGGAGGGATGGCAGGGGGGATGGCCGGCGGTGAGGATGCCGGCAACGAAATTGCCAAGGGGGAAAAGCCGCGAGAGCACGGTGTCTTTGCGCGAGGCGAGGACCGAGATTCTGCCGATCTTTGTGATGGCGGATTGGAACTCGCTGTTCAGGCAGTCGTCGTCGATGGCGCCGGCCATGAGCGTGAGCCGGCGCACCGGCAGATTCATTCTGGCGATGGTAGCGAGAACCACACGGGCGCCGAGGCTGTGCGAGGCAAAGGAGATGCTGGCCGCCTGCTGAAAGTTGGCGTCGAGGAAGGTCGCGAGCAGCGCGCCGGCGTCGTCGGCGATGCGCGGCTCTTCAGGGTAATCGAGGCCGTGGGCCCAGATGGAATCGCCGGGCCACAAAAGGCCGAGGAATGCGGCCGGATACGCACTCTGTCCGGACAGGCGCAGCAGGCTATCCCAGTTGGAAAGCGTGGCGATTCCATCGGCGCGGGTTACGTTGAATCCGTGGGTAGCGATGAGGAGATGGCGGCCGCGGATGGCCGATTGCAAGTCGCTCATCTTGAGGCCGATGTAGTCGGCTATGGTGGTTCCCTGATTGAGGTTGACCTGCGCGGCCAGGCCGCCGCCCACGGGCGCATAGCGAAGATCGAGAAACTGCGTCATGCCTTTTTCACCGCCTGCATGGTGTTTACTGCCGTGGCCAGCGCGGTGGAGATGTCCTTGGCGATGGGCGCGAGCGGCGTGGCCATGAGACCAATGAGGACGGCGAGGCCGAGGTCATGCCCGTGCCTGAAGTTGGCCCAGTTTCCGTCGAGCATGAATCCGCCGGCGATGGAGAGGACTAGGGCGATGCCGGAGGCGAAGGCGCGCATCCAGTTGCGGTAGAGCTGGTCGGCGTGCTGGTAGCAGTCGTCGAGCATGGCGGTGACGATGAGATCGAAGCGCGACCAGGCATCGCTCTGCTCGGGTGTAAGCGCCGCGCCGGAGACGGTGCTGTGGGCAATGGCCGTGAGGTGTGCGGGATCGACATTGGCCGCCGCGGCAACCTGGGCTGCGTTGCCGGCGCTGAGATGAAGCTTGATGAGCGATTTGGCGATGGCCTTCTGGCTGGCGAGATCGCGGCCATTGATCCAGTTGGCTTCGATGGTCTGGAGGATCTGAGCGCCGGGCAGGGTATTCAGCGGCGACGCGGCGCCGGCTTCAGGCGGCGTGAGCCGCGCGACGGTGGATTGAATGCCGCTGAAGCCGATGCGGTTGATGAAGCGGAAGAACGGCTTGAGGGCTTCAAGCACGCCGAAGGCGGCGGCGCCAAGGCCGCCGATGGCGCCGATGATCGCCGGCAACTGCAATTGCTGCAACGGGACTTGCATGAACGTTGGATCCTCCAGAAGTTGAAGGTAGCGATAGAGTGAATGGACGACACAAGAGCGTACCGTGCCTGCTGACAGGCGCGCCGTAGTTGGGGATTGGCTGGATTTCTACCTTGGATTGTGCTCCGAAAGGGCGAAATTCAATGCAATGTTGAGGAATTTTTTGGGGCGTTTTTTGAGTGGAGGGACGAGATTGCGCTTGGAAGCGGGAAGGCACAATCACCGAAGCTGGAAAACGCAATGGCACGAGATGCGTGGCACAGGCGGGTGGTTACCAAAGTTCCATGAATTGTTTTTGCTGGATGGACAACTTGATGCGATGGGTGAACATCCCACTGGATGTCCGCTGGCTCTGCTGCGTTTTGGGCCGCTTCATCGCCCCAGTGACAACAACCCCTTCGCTGGGGCCCCGCGCCAGAGACTGAAGCGTTGAATCAGCCTCCGTTCCGCTGATGCGTCTCTAATGGCGGCGCACTGGCGCCCGAGACGGGCATCGGAGACCCATCGCCAGGGGACATTTCGACGCATTCCCCTTCCCCAGCCTTGCGTCAACGAGATGCAGGTCTGCTCCGAACATGCGCGGGTCTGCATCTCGGACTTTTTCGCAGCTCTCAATACACAGTTCAACATTCTCAGTTGTCAGCTCGGAAGCCCGGGCGCGCGCAGGTCTGCGGCGTTTCGCCGAGGATGACAGGACTGCGAGAGATGAGAGCCCTTTGGGGGGACTCGGTCGATGACGGACGACGGATTGCTGTGCTGCATTGACCTCAGGATGCGAGAATTGCTGGTAAGCGCTCATCACTCCAGCGACGAAGACTGGTCGCAGAAGCCCGAGTTATCACCGATAACGCCGCGCCTGAGGAAAACTGCTGCATGCTGAGAGTTGTTTCCACCCATCTTTTTCTGCACCACAGATTACATCCGGGACTGCTTGAGCTGGCGGCCCGCGGAGGCGCCGAGGCGATTGAGATTTTTGCCGCGCGGCAGCACTTTGACTACACCTGCCGCGAAGAGGTGATGGAGCTGGCCGAATGGTTCGCGTCGAATCCAGTGAAGGCTTTCTCGATGCATGCGCCGTTATTTCCCGACAAGGAGATGGGCCGGGCCGGCGCGCCGGGCGTGAATGTAATTCACGTGGAGAAGTCGCGGCGGATTGAGGCCATGGACGAGGTGAAGCGGGCGGTCGAGGCCGCTGAGCATCTGCCGTTCGGCAACATGGTGGTGCACCTGGGTGAGCAGACGGACTATTGGTCGCAGAGGACGATGGAGTATGGGCTGACGGCGCTGGAGCACCTGGGAGCGTTTGCACGGCCGCTGGGCGTGCGGTTGCTGGTGGAGAACCTGGTGAGCGAGGCCACGACACCCGAGCACCTGATGATGATTTTGGAGATGGGACACCTGGATAACGTGGGCGTGTGCCTGGATTTGGGGCATGCGCACATTACGGTGGGCGTGCGCGAGGCGATTGCGACACTGGGCAACCGGATTGCCAGCGTGCATGTGCACGACAACCACGGCGCGCGCGATGAGCACCTTTGGCCGGGGAGCGGGACGATCGATTGGGCGGACGCGGCGGATGGGTTGAAGTCGCTGGCCAAGCCTCCGGCGGTTGTGCTCGAGATTGGCTACAACCTTTACGATCCGCACACGGCGCAGGGGCTGATCGAGCAAGGGTTCGCGAAGATAACGGGTTAGCGTGCTTCCCTACGCCAGGGCGGGAAGGTTCATCGAACGAGGGATACCCGTCCGCACAGCCCCGACACATACAACGTCGCTTCCGGCTGATTCTTCCCATCGAACCGAGCCATCGCCCGCAGTCCCTCCGGATGCGTCTTCACTGCGGCATCGATCTCATCGCCCGCAAACGCCAGCACCAGCGCCGCATGCTCGCCCGGCGCAGCCAGCGCCTCGCGATACATCTCCCGGTCGCTTTCATTGATCGTCTGGCGCAGCGGAATCCCGGTCATCGCCACTAATTCCGGATG
>JASIJX010000312.1 GCA_030049955.1 Acidobacteriaceae bacterium | reverse complement strand
TGGCTTTGTTGACATCCTCCCGAGGAGCGGAGCCGGTCGAAGGCGGTAGATATTGAAGGCTAAACCGAGCAGCAGGGCTTGGCGGGATTGGGTATGGATGGTACGGCCCGGGGCACGGCAGGAGAGTTTGCGTTTGACGGCAGAGAAGACACTTTCGATCAAAGAGCGTTTTCCGTACTGCTCTGCAGGGAAGTGTTCGCGCATCTCCAGCCGTACTCCGGAAGCGATGCAGCTGGAGCGGCGTTTGGCGGGAATGATGCTCTCGGCCTTCAGTTGCTGGCGGCAAAAGGTATGGTTGCGTTCGGAATCAAATTCGGCATCAGCCAGCACGCAGCCAACCGGAGTATGTTGATGTGCTTGAGCGACCAACAGCGGCAGCGTCGCACAGTCATTCCAGGGAGCCTGACGGGCATGCTGCGCCAGAATCAGTTGCCGCTCCACATCGACCACCGCCAGCCATTTCAGCCAGTGTTTCCAGGTGCGCTGCGGCTGACCAAAATGCTCGACGCGGCGGATGAAGTAGCTGCTCACCGCTCCCTGCGCCAGTCCTGTCGCATCCACAGCTACCGTGGCTGGACTTCGCCACCTCCCAGGCATACGCCGCACGGTTTCGTCCATTACGCGTGTCACATCCGCCGGATCGAGCCGCGCCAGAAAACGAAACAGCGTGGTGTAATCAGGTACGGAGCAAAGCTGCAAGGCGGAACGCAGTTCCTTGTGTTCGCTCAGCCGCACCTCGGTTTCGCGGAAAGTCCAATCCTCGTAGCGCATCAGGCAAAGCGCAGCCAACAACTGCGGCTGCGTAAACTGCCGCTTGCTAAACTTCGAGCGCTGCGCGGGTACAACGGCTTGACTGACGTGCAACGCCAACTGGGCAAAACGCACCAACCCTACTTCAGCCATCAAGAATGCGCGGAGATACCAGAACAGCTTCAGCTTAAGCTGATTCTTGCCGTCCTCCGCTTAACCGTATCAAGGATGTCAACAGTACCACCTTCCATCCCCAATCTAACTACCTTCAGGCCTCAGTGCTTTCCGCGCCGGGGCCTTCCTTGTTTTTACCGAGAACAGATGAAAGACTTATCTACCTTTCTGGCAGACGTAGCCGGGTCCCGCCGGCTTGCCCAGACTGCAGCCCGCGCCGGCTTCGTTGCGCCTCCGGATCTCTCGCTGCCTAGCGCACTCGAAATCGCCCTTGCACATCGCTGGCTGATCTCGCCGGTCCTCGCCCGCTGAGCATTTGCCCCGAACTCCGCCGGCGACGGTGTTCCCTCCTCGGAGCGAGAGCAGATCGAGTGCTGGTTCCCAAATCATCCGGACGCCAACTGGTTGCTTGATCTAGGCGAGGCGTCTGGCGTGGCGGCACTGGAAATTGAATTACAACGGGCGCGAAACTCGCTCGACTATCTCGCATGCGGCGACAACTCCTGGTTGCACACCCTGCGATTCGGCGCCGACGGCCGCTGGCCGCTGGTTCGTTCTCTTGAAGCACCTAGCCGGTCTTCCTTTGTTCGCGGGTTTGCCGGGGCTGAGCCCTCTCACGCACCACACTTTCCCGATCCCGCCGTCGCGCACTCACTCAAACATTGAGCTCGTCTACATCGACCCCCCCGCCCAACTCATCCCCTTTCCTTGGCTGCGCGAGACAGCGCTTCTTAGCTGAACCATCCAACACCATCTGTGCATGCACACATATGCCTGCGTGCACAGGTAAGGAGAAATCATCCAATGACTAAATCCAAAAGAAATCCGGACTATCCGTTCAACCTCAGGGAACTCATGCAGATCATCGGATTTCAGTTGACTGCCTATATTGGCCGCACCAATGTCTTCGAGGTTCGGGAGTGGCTGCAGCATGGGCTGCCGGCGCGCCTCGAAGAGCGCATGCGGGCAGCGCTCGACGTTGCCAAACCCATCGGGGAGGTCGAGTCTGAGCTTGTCGCGCAGGCCTTTCTTTGGGGCAACCTTAAGGCCACCCCGACCCTTGAATCTCCCGCGACGTTGCTGCGCGACGCCGCCGACATTCCGGCTGCTCGCGCCAAGTTAATTGAGATGGTCACCAAGGAATTCCTTTTGAACGTTGCTGACAACCTGGAAGATGTAGAGCGCCGCCTGCGCGAATGGATATCCCGCGCGAAGATCCCGTCCGGCACGGCCTACAAAGTCGGAATGACGTGGGACAGCCTGTGGTTGAAGCTGCTTCATGCCGGGTTTCCGCTTGAGCAGCAACGTTCGTGGGACCGGGGGGAGGATTGGCCTCTGTGGGACGAACTGATCGCGGCCGTCCCGGAGATGGCGAACTCGCGCACTACGCCGAACATCGATACGGGCACCCCGTATCGATATCTGCGCCGCGCGCGCAATTAGTTCTCAAGTGTGCGAGCACCAGAGCCCACATCTGGAACGTTCCTGAATCGAGCCTCTGTCACCACAGCCCTGCGCCGAAATACCTTTGGCGCAGGGCTGAGAAAGCTGGACAGCAAAATGAAACTGCTCTTATTAATTGCTCTGCTCCTCGGAGTTATTACTGGAGAGGTCTTTGCCGTCAAAGAGCTGATCGCGTTTCGCCGCCATGTACAAGCCAGATTCGGACACAAGCTCCTCTATACTCGGCACTTCATGGCGATCCTTTTCGGCGCTCTCTTCATCCTTATCGGAAACTGGGTGAACTCAGCGTTCGATCCGGTAAATCATGGTCTTAAAAGAGTTGCTCTGGAGGCATTGGGGATCGTGTTAATCGCCCTTCCTCTCTTCCACAACTACCGCAGGACCAACGTCCTATATGGGTTGGCCGGAACCGCCCTTGAAGTGGTCGCATCGTCGATTCTATTCAACTTCATCCTATTTTGCCTACCCACACTGATCTTTGGAACTCTCGGGTCGCTGACGAGAAAGGCTGTCCGCGACGAAGACCAGGACTGGCATCTTCCCACATCGAAATCTTTCGCAACAGCTTCCAACCGCGATGTTTCATTTCCGACTCTGGAGACATCTCCATGATCTATGTCCTACACCTGTTCGAGGTGGATGCGGCGGAGTGTGCTGCATTCACCTCGGCTTTTGACCCGGGCTGCTTCTGGCTCAAGATTGTCTCAACAATTCTCGGGCACCAACAAGGCAAGCCCAACATCTTTCTGGGGATCGAGTTCTGGGTATCTGAAGAGCATTTTTTGCGCTCCCGGGATAGCGTGCGGGTTCATTCGCTCGATCATTGGATTCGCTCGGCAACCGTCGCAGATTTCAACCTCGGGATATTCCAATTCAGGGACCCTGACACCAATTCACACTGCCTGGCCACCTGCGCCACCTCAGAGGACCGTTTAGATAGGGAGAACGCATGAACGAATTCCCCGCAAGAAAAACATTAACCAAGACCGTTGTTCCGGCTTGGAACACGAGAAAGAGGAAGCGATGCGTTGCAAAGAAGGACACAGAATAGATGAGACGAACGAATCATACGGCGGCGTGATCTGTGGTTGCTGCGGCGAGACAATCGGCTCAGATTCCAGCTTCGCGATCGACTGGCCGGTTGATGACTACGATCCGATCCTCGACGCGTTAGCCGATCTCTCGTTCGATGCCGCCTAGCATCAATCCCCTGCTGTGGATGCTTGTGAGCAGGGTAACACTTAGAGGCAAAAAGTTGTTGACGACCTCATGAGACTGAATGTGCTCTGCTGGGGCTAAGGCACCAGGCAAGCTAATGCAAAGCAGCTTGCCCGGGGTTGAAGGCATCCCACAGGGAACACAAAAGGTAGAAACGAGCCTGGTTGAACAAACTGCGCACACGAAGAATAAAGCGCAATGCCGAGATGCGAATCTCGACTGCTGCCGCATCCAGCCTCCGCTGCTTTAGCAGGCATGTCTGATATCGGCACCGATGAACAGGACCAGCTTATTGGGCTGGCCTGTTGGAAGCAGCACATTGTTCGGGCTGCAAAGCCGAGCTGTGCTGCCTTTACCGCAAATTCGACCGATCCGAATATTCGTCCCGGCGCGCTGCGCGAAATCTGAATTGTTATTTTCGTTGCCCCTGATCCTTGGTCTTAGCATGGGTGTGCCGCGTATTTGTATGTGATCGAATCCATCGATCGACCTCTTCCTGATCGAAGAGAAGCATGCTCCCTATTCTGTGGCTCGGCAATTGTTGTTGTTGAAGAAGTCGGTAAACGGTTGCGCGGGAAATCTTCAGATAATCGGCAATCTCCGAAACCTTGAGCCAATTTGCCATTGTTAATCACTGTACAGGAGAGAGTGGTAAAAGAGTCCGGTACACAGGAGAGAGCGGTATAAGAGTCCGGCGTATACGAGAGACGTTGCACTGCGTGTAAGGAGACTCCGATCACATTTGGCTATACGGTATGCGAGAGTTTGGCTTGTACGCGATTTGAATTTGGGGGCTTCTCCCAGTTTTCGAGCTGCAGGGGACATTACAAGATAACGCCTTCACCCCCGCAGACGGGTCTTGGGGCAGGGTAGCGAGCAACGTATTGATTCTATATGGTTTATGTTTTTGTGCACGCTCGACGTTATGTCGCAAAATGTAAATATTGATATCAATCCGTCTCAATTTGTTCTGAAATGCATCAAACCTTATCAGGACGAGACAGCTTGAGGCTGGCGTCTTGTCGCGATTCATCCCTCGGCGCAAATGAAGGGACCTTATGGCAGACAGTTTACTTGTCGAACTTGTCAGACAAATCCTTTCAGATCTCATGTGCAGCAGGCTTATGGGGCCAAGTGCTGTGAAACCTCAACAAGGCGGGCTGCACAAATCGGCTCTACCATCCAGCGGCGACAACATGGACGCGCGGCTACGTTCAATGCGCCGATACATTACTCCGCGAGAACTGGCTGCCCTTCTGCACTGGCATCTCGAAACGGTTTACCGAAAAGTAAGGGCGGGCATGCCCGTCGACCGTGATGTTGGCAGCGAAGGAAGGGCACGGAGGCTGAAGATTTATCCGCCAAAGATTGCGGACTGGCTACAAGAGTGTCGCGCAGCAGGCCAGAGTTCGATTCGTTCGTCGGCGGCGTTGCAAGTGCCCTCGCCGGATCTCGCACCCGAAGGTGCGAGCAGAGGCAACGAAGATGAAACAGCGACTCGTTGATCAGGCGGAGAAGATTTGCATGTGGGTGAGTCCTTTCGAGATTTGCGAGTTTGGCAAGAGGCTGTACGCATGGCGCTTTCGCTGTATCGGCTGACATCAGTTTTTCCTTCAGAGGAACGATGGGGTCTCACGTCGCAGATACGCAGAGCTGGGATATCTTCCGCATGTAATATTGCGGAGGGACACGGTCGGGCGTCTCGTGGTGAATATCTTCAATTCCTTGGTATCGCCCGCGGTTCGCTGTGTGAAGTCGAAACTTTGCTGGTAATTGCAAGAGCGCTTGGCTTCGGGAGCGACAACGTCCAGTCAGAGTCAGAAACGCTCTGCACCTCGACGAGCAAAATGCTCAATGCCCTTATCCGCGCGCTGAAAGCGCAGTCCCTTAGTCCCCTAAGTCCCGAACAAAAACGAAATCGTGGTTTGTAGGAATACCAGCAGTTGCGGAAGGGAAGTCATGTTCCGTTTACTGTCCCTTTGCGCACAACCGATCGAACCAATTTCAACCACAACTTCCCCTAACCCAAGGAGACCATCATGGTCAATCCAACACACTGGAGCCTCGCGCGCCTCAAGCGCGAGATTCGCCGCCTGGTTGAGTCTCGGCTTGACCGCGGTGAGGTAATAGACCATCTGCTGCCGATCTCACACGTCATCTTCTTGATCAGTGTGTTCTTCGGCAAAAGTGCGAATCGCCTCAATGTCGGCTGCATCTTCCGCGTGGATATTCGCACCATCTCACGGAGACTCAGCACTCCCACTTCGCCTCACCTCATAAAGGAAGCAACGGAGGCCCTGCATTTACTCCGCGAGCACGCGATAGCTTTCGGGTGCTGGGGCGGGCCCGAGCCGGCCGCTTCGTTTTTCGATTGTCCTCCTGTAGATGCAGAGGAGGACTGGCTGCGCTGGGCGCCCGCTTACCTGCGTGGCGCCGAAAACAACGTCCCGGCCGCCCCCTGGGCTTAGGCCCTCAATCGACATCCGGCCCGCGCTGGTGCACTCGACGACGCAGTCAGGTTCTTCGGAGCGGGCTGGATTCTTTAAATTCTATTGCACTTTGGAGGCTGAAACATTGAACAAACACTTGTCTTGCCGTAACCCGTTTCGAACGACCAAACGTCCCATGATGACACTAGCAGACCTGTATCGCGCCATCGAGAAAAATGCTTCTTCTCCGGGCTGGTCCGTCGTATCCCCCAAAAACAAGAAAGAGATGCTAATCACTATCCGGCGCATTGCCGAGATGCGCGATTATCCGCTTGAACTCATCGACATCGAGGAAATCGTTGGCGCCGCATTTGACAAGAAGCTGTTTATTTACGTGACAGCGCGCAAGATCTCTCGACAATCTACCGTACGCTACCGCTTGATGAAGGATCGCTTGCTTCATTTTGCCTACGCATCAGGGTGGGACGCCAGTCCTGAATATGCATTGCACCGGTCGTGGGACCAGGTGCGCGCTGCTTTGAAGGCTGGATACGGAGGATGCTCCGGCATTGTCAACTTCGCAATTCGACTTGGCAAAACCCCAGATCAGTTGACACAGGAAGATGTCGAGGCGTGGATGAAGGAGATGTTGGACCGAAAAAGGTCGCTCGGTACGGTCACGATAACCGAGCGGTGCTTCAGAATGCAGCTGAGGCGGTCCGGACTTCAGAAGCTTTTCCTCCACCTCAATCTGGATAGTAAGAACCCGACGCAGTACGGGCTCTCTCTTGACCAGATGAGCGACGAGCTGCGTCGGGAAATCCTGACAATCATTCGCTGGAAGACGACCAAACGGCGTGTCGGGGGCCGACACTCAAAATTCAAGATTCGGGCAACGACATCCAAGCGACTGCTCGAGGTTCTTACCGAACTGTGCGGATATGCTACGCATAATTGCGGTCTCAAAAACATCAAAGCGCTGCGGCAGGTGTTTCGG
>JASIJX010000311.1 GCA_030049955.1 Acidobacteriaceae bacterium | reverse complement strand
GATGGCCATTCCATTTGGCTGGCGCGACATGGCTGGGGTCGCTGCAGAAATGCGCGCGGAGATCGCGCAGCAGGCCACCAGGAGAAGAGAACGAAGGAGAGTTAAACGAACAAAGATTAAACGAGCGACTAAACGAACAGGGACCCTGCTGAACTGACGTGACATTCGCCTGCCTTTTCTGAGAAAACTGCCGGCTCAATCCAGAACCGGGCGCATGCGCTTGATGGCGCGACTAAAGTCGCGCCCTTTCTAAAGCGCCATTTATGCAACCACTTCTAGATTCGCCACCGACGCTCAAGTTAATCGATTTTCTTACGAAGAAACAATTTACACCAGGAAGACTGGTTCATGTTTGAGAAAAACCGAGGCCACAGGATGGCAGATGTTGACTGTGGCCTCGCGTATGAAAGGATCAGAAGCTATATTTAAGCGACAACTCGATAATGCGGCCGTAGGCAGCGCCGGAGTAAGGACTTTTCTGGTTCATGCAGCCCCATGCGGCAGTGCCGCTCGTGGAGCACGGTCCCGATTCAGGCACTCCCAGAAGCGCGCTGCTTGACGTATAGGTATGTCCGCCGTCCGGAGTGTCGTACTTCAGCGAGAGCAGGTTGCCGCCGCTGCTTCCCCAAAGCGGATGGTTCATGAAATCGAAGGCCGAGGCGCGGAGCTGCACGTTCTGCCGCTCGGTGATGTTGAAGGTTTTGTAGACGGTGAGATCCGAGTCGTTGTAGATCGGTCCGCCCAGATACGGATGAAGCACCCGGTCACCCTGCACTCCGACAGCCGGAGCGCTGAAGCAGGAGAAATTCAGCAACTGGTGGGATTGCAGTCCACTCTTCGGATCGCAGGTGGTAATGGGCAGGATGGAACCCTGGTCGGTTCCGAACCATGTCTTAGTGGAGAGCTGCTCGGTGCCTCCGCTCGTGTTGTTGCCGACTCCGTTCGGTTCGTAGATAGACAGTCCGAGATTGTACGCAGAGTTTGGCTGCAGGTTTCCGCCGGATTGGAAGATGGTGATACCGGAGATTGTCCAGCCGTTGATGGCTCCGCCGACCAGTTTCTCGCCGCCGCGGTAGACATTGCCAAAGTTATAGGCATACGACGAGTTGAAGACCTGCGGGCGATCGTTGTTGAGAATGCCGTAGTTTCCGTGCAGGTTGAAGGCGTCGAGCGTGCTGCTGACAATGCCAAGGGTCTTCGACCATGTGTAATTGAAGTTCCATGACGCGTGCGCGCCCTGCTTGAGCCACGCGACCTGCAGGCCGTTGTAGTTGGCGACGCCCTCGTGATACTGGACCGTGACGGAGTTAGTGCCGTAACCATAGCAAGCGCCGGCGGTGGTGCATCCGGAGTACGGCTCATAGTCCGCAATGTTATAGGTGCTGGTGTTCTCCGGATCGGCAGGAGCGGCCGCACCCGTTACCGGATCGGGTTTGAACAAGCCGCCGACGGGAATTTTATTCTGGTTGGTGAAGCCGCTGCCGCCGATACCTACGGCATCGCTTTGACCGCCCATCTGCAGGTGGTGAGAGCTGTTGCCCACATAGGCCACTTCGAGCATGCTCTTCCAGGGCAGTTGCCGGTCAACAGTCAGGTTCCACGAGTAGGTAAGTGCGTTCTGGTAATCGTTGTATGGCATCGCATTGACGCTGCCTGCAGGCTGCGGATTGCCGGAAGGCGACTGCAGCCCGATTTCGGAGAGGGTAATAGCCTGGCCGCTGGCCGAGTTGTAGGTCTGCATGTTCTGCGAGGTGGACAGCGGATTGGCATTCGGCTGGTCGTTCCACACGTACTCGCCCCAGCCGCCGCGGACCACGGTCTCTCCGTTGCCTTGCAGGTTGTAAGCGAACCCGGCGCGCGGCAAGGCCCATGCGAGACGCGTTGGAGAACCGCCATTGGGAACGCCCGAGTCAGTGCCCATCCAACGGACGCCGGGATACTCGACGACCATGGATTTGGCGGCCTGGTTGGCGGCCACGTCCTGAGCGAAGAGCTGCGGATACCATACGGCTAACCCGACGCCCTGACGGTCATACCAGCGGCCCATATGGTCCCAGCGCACACCTACGTTCACGGTCAACCTCGGACGCACGCGCCAGTCGTCCATCAGATACGCCGCAGTGTCGCGGAAGGCAAGGTCCTGCGTGGGCGCAAAGCTGTTCTGGCTGAAGCCGGATGCGATGCCCATCACCAAGTTTGCGGTGGGGTTGTTGGAACCGATTTCCGTGCCCGAGGCGACCTTGGTCCCAGTTACTTTATTTGGGTATGCCTGGCTGGCGAAGCTCAATTGGCCGTTGGCATATGACCAGAACCCCTGGTCGTTGCCGACCAACTCGGTGAAAGCTCCGGCCTTGAAGGTGTGCGTGCGCCAGACCTTGGTCACGTTATCGGCGAACGACGGCACTGCCTTCTTGAGCGCGTACTGGCCCTGGGCGTTGTATAGCGCTGGTTGGGAGATGTCGGGAAACGTCATGGCGCCAGGAGAGTTGATAGACGGCACCACCGGTGACGCGTTGTTATAGACGGTTTGGTAGGGATAATTCAAAGTGGATTTGTAGATCGCACTCAGGTCGGTGGGCGCATACGGCTCGTTGGCCCAGCCCCAGCCAAAGACAAACTCGTTGGTGAGGGTGGGGCGGATGACGCTGACAAAATTAAAGGTCATCACGCGTGACGTGGTGGGCTGATTCAGGTCGCCGCCGGGATAGGCCACCTCGTATGAGGGCGTCCAATACATGTGCGACACCGTGAGATAGGTCGTTGCGCCCTGCTGGTAGGTAACGAAGAGCTTGTTGTTCTCGTTGATGTTGTAGTCCACTCTTCCGCGCCATACGTAACCGTTCTGGGTGTTGGCATAGGGCAGCACATAGTTGTAGCCGCCGGGCGTAGTGGCAGGATCGGCATTGGCTGCCGGAAACATCTTCATCAGCGCAGCGGCGCCAGGATCGACAGGAACGCTGGCAGCGTTGATCGGGTTACCGTTGGGATCGTGATAGTTTGTGGGGTCGGCGCACCAGTTGGTGGCGCTTGCGCTGAATCCATTGGGGCAAAGCGCCGAGTTACCCGAACCGCTTGCGGAGAAGTTGCCCGCCATCATGCCCGCGCTTGGAATGTAGGATTCGAGCGGCTGTCCTGCAGGCAGCGTTTGCTTGTAGTATTCGTAGCCGGCCCAGAAAAACAACTTGTTCTTGCCAAAACTTGTGTGGGGAATCAGGATCGGTCCGCCGATATTGCCGCCCGGATAGTAGTACTGGCCAGGCTGCCTGGGCGTGTTTGACAGGTTGTTGAGCCAGGTGTTGGAGTTCAGCGCCTGGTTGCGAGCGTAGAAATAGGCCTCGCCGTGAAATTGGCTGGCGCCGCTCTTGCTGGTGGCGTTGATCACCTGAGGACCGTTTGGACTGTCCGCGCCAAAGGTGTTTTCCACCTTCACTTCGGAGGTCATGTCGGGATTGGGGACGGCGATTGCATAGCAGTTGCAACCGGGATCGATGATGTTAGCGCCATCGAGCATATAGGAGCTGCCACCTCGATAGGGCACGCCGCTGGGCGAATAGCCGTTACCCACCGTGCTACCCACCGGTCCTTCAGCCGAAAAATCGACGGAACTACCACCCTGCGTGCCGTTGGGCATCTGCGTTACGCCGGGAAGGATCTTGAGCAACTCGGAAACGTTGCGGCTTTCCAGGGAAAGCTGATTAAGATCCTTGCTGGTCAGCACCTCCGAGCGTTCTCCAGAATCGATGGGCACTATTTGCGACGGTGCGGCGGAGACTGCAATTGTCTCGCTGGTGGCGCCGACATTGAGCGCGATATCGGAAACGGTGCGAATATCGCCGGCATTCATCTGGATTCCGGTTTCCTTCCATGCCTGGAACCCGGAGGCCGAAACGGTGACGGTATAGGCGCCCGACTGCACCCCGGCGAACGTGAAATAGCCTGAGCTGTTGCTGAGCGTAGCGCGGGCGTCGTTCGTGGCCTGATTGATGAGCGTGACGTCTACGTTTGGAACCACCGCGCCGGTGCTGTCTCGTACCGTGCCCGATAAGCTCCCCGTGGTGATCTGGGCGAAGGTCACCGGCGTCAGGAAGAGCATCAGGAGCGCGAAGGCTCCCCTCCGGCGCAATGCCCTGTTGGAGATCGCCCGTAAGAACTGCTGAAGCATCTGCATCATTGGATTGGTCCTCCATGAGAATCTGGCATGAAAAAGCTGGCTGAGTTCGTTAGAAGTTGCTGTCTGTTGGTCTCTGTCTTTGTGGAAGCGGCGCGCGCAGTAAGGCACGCCGGGAAAATGACCGGACAGTTAAGCCGTTGATTGCTAAAACGATTTATTAAATGGATACACACTCTCTCTTCGACTCGTCTCGCCCTGCTCTTGAAAGGGGTCTCATCCCCGAACTGATTGACCGCCACAATGTATGCAAGCGACGATTAGAAACAAAAGGTTAATCTTGTACGGAACTGTTCGAGTGCTTTGAAACGCCTGTACATTGCTGAGTACATTGGCGTTTGCTGGCGGGCGAATAGAGTGGTAACAACGTTGCATTGGCGTGAATGCAGGCAGTATCATCCTCAGTGGACCGGGGAATTGCCGCACAGGGAGCGAAAAGTTGTTGCAGCATGCGGAGCAAATCGCTGCGGAATCGGAACGCGCGGAATTTGAAGCCGTGGCCGAAGCGCTGGGCCGATCCTCGCGACTGGCCAACCTCCTCCGCTATATGGGAGAGAATTATCTTCGCGGCGAAGGCGACCGGCTGACCGAGTACAACATCGCCACGGAGGTGTTCGGACGTTCGAAGGATCACTTCGATTCAGGAGAAGACGCTATCGCTCGCGTGGAGGCGCATCGGCTGCGCAAGCGTCTGAAAGAATTTTACGACGGGCCGGGCAAGGGCCGTGCGCTTCAGATCTCAATTCCCCTGGGAACTTATATTCCGACGTTTGTGCGCCGCGACGATCCTCAGCAGATCGCGAAGACTTCGCTGCCGGAGCACGCCGTTCGCGTATCGACGGATGAAAGCGGAAGCGCCAAGGGCCTTGCTCCGGAAGCAGAACCGCATCGCTCCCACGCATTGCCGGTTGCGCTGTTCGCCGGGATAGTCGTCATTGCCGCGGTGACAGGAATATTTGCTGTCAGACATCAGCGCGCCGCGTTGTCCGCGGCCAGCGTGGCGGCCAATCCCTCCTCGGCCGCTGGAGCTCTTCCGCTGAGCGCTCTACCACCGGCGAAGATGCCTCTGCGTATGCTTGCAGGGTACAGCGGACCGCCACAGACCGACAGCACAGGCGAGCTATGGGGAGCCGACGGATACTTTCATGGCGGCGGCCCATGGCGCCGCACGCCTGCGCTGCTGACCGGAACCAGTGAGCCGATGCTCTTCGAGCAGTGGCGCCTGGGCGACTTCCACTACGACATACCGGTGCGGCCGGGCAACTACGAACTGCATCTTTACTTCGTGACCGCGGAACGCTCCAGCGACACCTGGTCTACTTTCAACGTGCGGATTAACGGCAACCTGGTGCTGCAAGGCTTCGACATCAACTCCGATGCGCTGGGCGAGGATATCGCCGACGAGCGCATCTTTCGCGACGTGACGCCCGGCGCCGACGGCATGATCCACATCAGCTTTGCCAGCGAGCGCGGCGCGCCCCAGCTCAACGCTCTGGAGTTGCTGCCCGGTATGCCGCGCAAGCAACTTCCGATCCGGTTGCTGATGCAGCGGACCTCGTTTACTGATCCCAAAGGCCAGGTGTGGCGCGCAGATAACTATTTTACAAATGGCCGTCTCTCCGATCAGCACCAACTGGTAACAGGAGCGCCCGATCCCGACCTGTTCACGGGAGAGCGCTATGGACATTTCCGCTACACTCTGCCTGTGGATCCGCGGGATCGCTATACGCTGATACTGCATTTTGCCGAATTCTATTTTGGGCCAGGGATGCCGGGCGGCGGCGGCGCAGGCAGTCGTGTTTTTCGCGTCCTGTGCAATGGCGAAACGCTGCTGGATGACTTCGATATTTACAAGGAGGCGGGCAGCCTGCACGCCCTGGCTAAAACCTTCTCCCATATCAAACCTTCGGCGCAAGGAAAGATTAACCTGACCTTCGAGCCAGTGGTTAACAACGCTACTGTGTCTGGAATCGAAGTGCTGGACGAATCGCAATAAAGGACGGGAACTCTCGCCAGCACGCTCTGTCGCGGCGGATTTTGCATAGCCCCTTTATATACAGCAGCTGTCTCAAAGCGATACGCGACTGCGAAGTCCTAATCCGCCACAGCGTGATCTTCTTGCAGGAATGACTCCGGCAGTCGCGTTCAGCTTGCAAAAAACTCTCTTCTTTGATTCTCATCCTTCTCTTTTGATGGAGTTCGGCGGCGTGGCCACGTCACCAGAGTTAAGGAAGATCGAACGAGCCCTCCAGCGAAGTGTCCGCCGACGATGCTCCTGCAAATACCCGGTAGCTTCCGGGAAGAACCGACCATCCGTTTTTCTGCTCGTCGTAGATAGAGAGCATCTGCGGATCGATTGCGATCTGGACGGACTTTGACTCCCCAGGATTCAGTTCAACGCGTCTCCAGCCAACCAGGCGACGAAATGATTCGCCTGCCGCAGCCGGTAAGGCCACGTACACCTGCGCGATTTCAGTTCCCGGCCTCTCGCCGGTGTTTTTCACTGCGAAGCTTACAGAAGGCCGATCGTTCGCAACTTCACTTTTCAATCCTGAGTAGGCGTAGGTTGTGTACGAAAGGCCAAAACCAAATGGGAAGAGAACCGGCTTGTGCTCGGCTTCGTACCATTTGTAGCCGACCTTCGCTCCTTCAAAATAGGTAACCGAGTACCTGGAGTTCACGTGTGCATTTCCATGCACGGCTTTGCTTCCCTGCCCCACGTCTCTCGGCGGGAGTGGGGGGATTGTGGGACGAGGGAGTTCTGCTTCATTCACAGGAAAGGTCATGGCGAGTTTTGCCGAGGGGTTCACTTTTCCGGTCAGCACATTCGCGAGTGCTTTATGGCCACTACTTCCCGCGTACCACGCCTCGACAATGCCCTGCACTTTGTCGATCCATGGCATTTTCGCGGCTGTTCCCGTCTCCAGCACTACGATCGTTCTCGGATTGGCATCGGCAATCCGCTCAATTAGTTGATCCTGCCCATCCGGCAGGGTGAGGCTGGAAATATCCATCCCTTCCGATTCCCATTGGTATGCAAAAACGATGGCAACGTCGGCGCTTTTCGCCAACTTCGCCGCTGCGGCAAGGTCTTCTCCTGATGCATAGTCAATTTGGGTCCCCGGCATCGCCGCGCGCAATGCCTTTAAGGGAGGTGTGGGGAACCATATTTGTTCGTTCCACTGCGTGGCTCCCTGGCCGGGCGGCATGATCGCATTTCCGCCTGGGGGATCGACTTGCGCCGAGCCTCCGCCGGAGATCATGCCGACGTCTGCATGACCGCCAATTACCGCGATTTTGTGCACAAGCCTACTGTTGAGCGGCAGGATGGCATTCTGATTCTTCAGCAAGACGATGCTCTTTTCCTCGACGCTTTGCGCCACGTCAAAGCCCGCCTGAACGTCAACAACGCTCTTCTCAATCGGGTAGTCCACCATCCCGGAAGCGAATTCAGCGTACAGAACGCGCCGCGTACTGTCGTCGATCTGCGACCTCGAAACCTTGCCTGCTTCAACGGCCTGCTTCAGCGTGGGACCAAAGTAGTCTGCCATCGGCTGTTCCTGGTCCAATCCTGCTGCAATCGCCGCCTGTGTACTGTGGGTTCCTCCCCAATCTGAAAGGACAAAACCCTTGAAGCCCCAATCGCGCTTGAGCGTGTCACGCAATATGTACGGATTCTCGCAGGCGTGCACACCGTTGACGCGGTTGTAGGAGCACATGACGGCTCCCGGGTTGGCAATCTGAATCGCAATATGGAAGGCCAGCAGATCGCTCTCTTGCAATGCCCGCCTGGAGATGATGGCGTTGACGAAGCCCCGCCCGGTCTCCTGATCGTTGAGCGCGTAGTGCTTGATATCGCCGATCACATGTTGAGCCTGCTCGCACTTCATCATGTTGCCGACCATGAAGCCGGCAAGCAACGGATCTTCGCCGGCATATTCGAATGTTCTTCCGTTCCTCGGGTCCCGCGTCAGATCGACGCCACCGCCCAGCGTCATATTAAATCCCTGGGCGCGCAGCTCACGGCCAATCAAGGCACCATACGCGCATGCCAATTCCGGATCCCAACTGGAGGCAAGGGCAAGGTCCGACGGGAGGGCGGTGGAATAGCGGCCATTCACACCGCTATCCCGAACGCCATACGCTGCGTCGGAAATAACAATCGGGGGAATACCGAGACGAGGAACACCGGCAACGTAGCCCGCGCCTCCGTTGCCAAGATTGGTGAGCGGCATTTGCCAGTTTGACGCATTGGGCATTCCGTTGCCGTGCAGCAGTTCCAACTTTTCATCGAGAGTCATTTGCTGTAAAGCAAGGTTGGCGCGCTCTTCGGCAGGCAGGGTCTGATCCATCCATGGTCTCGACGGAGTGCTCGCCGGTGTTTGTCCCTGCGCCCATGTAATTGAAAGCATAAATGCGGCCGCGATACATGCGACCACCCGGCGGCTAAGTCTGCGTGAAACGTCTGTTGTACTCTGCAACTTTCCTCCATCCCTCTGGGATTGAGGCGCCCCGCGCCCCTACCTCGATTACCCTCTTCATTTGCAGCCAGTATGTGCTATTCTCGCACCGTGCCAGCGGCTTGCCAGCCTCAAAAAACCACAACCGCACGCCATTCAGGCGTTGTGCGGGTGACGCACTGGCTCACGTTCACCGCCTTGATTGCGCTGCTTGTGACGGGCGGCGAAATCGTTATCTCGCACCCGCGTTTCTACTGGGGTGAAGTGGGCAATGTGAATACGAAACCGCTATTCATCATTCCCATTCCGTCGAGCCGCAATACTGTGCCCACTGGCTATAGCTATGTTATGCCCGACCAGAACGGATGGAGCCGTTATCTGCATTTCGAGGCCGCCTGGATCGCGGTGCTGACCGGCCTGGTGTACGGAATCTACGGGCTGTGGAGCGGGCACTTCCGCAAGAACCTGATTCCGGAGCGGCGAGACTGGAGTTGGCGTGCCTACCGTGACCGCATTGCGAAGTATTTGCATCGCAAGCCGCCGGACGGCGCGGAAGAGTACTCCTATAACGTGCTGCAACGCACCGTCTATCTGGTAGTGATCTTCGCCCTGTTTCCGCTCATCATCTGGACGGGGTTGGCCATGTCGCCATCATTCACGGCTGCATTTCCCGCAACGGCTGCGCTGCTGGGCGGGCGCCAGTCAGCGCGCACGCTTCATTTCTTTGATTCCTGGTTGCTGCTGTTGTTTCTTTTCGTTCACGTGACGATGGTGGCTCGATCAGGATTCCGTGGACGCATGCGGGCAATGATCATGGGATCCAACCGAGATGGGCGAAATGGAAAGGAGGGCCCTTGAAACCGCCGGTGAACAAGATCACGCGTCGCAAACTGATCTATGGAGGCTCGGCCGCAGCTGCCGGCCTTGGCGGCCTGGCCATCGCCGGGCGGATAGCCAAGCGCTACGGGCTCATTCCGCCAGACGGCAGTGGCATCTACGGTCCCGGCGAGACGCTCACCTACGCGTGCCAGCGGCTGCTGACCGTGCGCACTCCGGCGCGCGAGTTCCCACGCAGCATGATCTCGAAAGATCCCTTTGCAAATGCGTTCGCGCCGCCCAACGATGCGTTCAAGCACATGCAGGCGGGTGGATTCCGAGACTGGCGCCTGGTGGTCGATGGAACCGTGGCGCACCCGATGTCGCTTTCGCTGGCTGATCTAAAAAGTCTCGGGGTGCGCAGCCAGATCACCGAGGTCGCCTGCGAGGAGGGATGGTCGTATATCGCGGAGTGGATCGGAACGCCACTCTCCGGCGTTCTGCGCGAAGCAGGAGTGCTGCCGCAATCGCGCTACATTGTGTACCGCGGCGTCGAGGCCGGGTTGTGGGAGAGCATCGACATGCAGGATGCGTGGGATCCGCACACCTTGCTCACGATGGGCATGAACGACGGCGATCTGCCGGTGCCGTTTGGCGGGCCGCTGCGCCTGCGCCTGCCGCGCCAGCTCGGTTACAAGAGCTTGAAATTCGTTACGCACGTCACCGCGACCGATAACATCAGGAAGTTCGGAAGCGGGCGCGGCTCCGTCGATCCGGACTACGGCTACGCGTGGTACGCGGGAATCTGAAGTGGACCGGGTCGAAGATGGTGTTTGAAGGCTTTTGCCGACGGTTTGGGAAGCCGGTCTTTCTGCTGGCGGTGACCGCGGGTCTGATTGCGTTTGTTGTTCAATCGGGCGAGTTGGGTACTTCAGATACGCAGCATCGCCTTGATACCACGCACTCACTGTGGACCTCCGATCCGCCTGTGCTGCCCGATGAAGATCCCGACTTCGGTATCCATGGGCGG
>JASIJX010000310.1 GCA_030049955.1 Acidobacteriaceae bacterium | reverse complement strand
CCAGGTTGCCGTGCTTGTCGCGGACGGTGACCGGGAGAAGAACTTCGCGTGCCTGGACCTTAAAGGTGGGCACGGACGCGGACGCTGGCTCGGTAGCGGCCGACTGCTGCGCCGCCGGGGGCTGCTGGGCCTGGCCCATGGGCAGAGCGAAGGAAAGTAGAAAAACGGAAGGCAGATAAGCAGCGATGCGGATGCTCATGCGGGTGCTCCGAAACTGATTGTCCAGAATTTTAGACGCGCGGGGCGGGCAACTGTTGACTTTGGGCGGCCTGGGGCCGACGGCGCAGACCGCGTCATTATCGGTTAGTGCCCCATGCGATGCTTGTTGGCATTGATGGCGGCGCGGGCTTCGCGGTCGGCTTCACGGCGGCGCTCGGTTTCGCGCTTGTCCCAGTCCTGCTTGCCTTTGGCCAGGGCCAGTTCGCACTTGAGCCGCCCTTTGCGGAAATAAAGCCGCGTGGGAATAAGCGTATGGCCCTTGATCTGCGTCTTCAAGAGTAGCTTGCGCAGTTCTTCCTTGTGCAGGAGCAGCTTGCGGGTGCGGGTTTCGTCGTGGTTGGCGATATTGCCGTGGGAGTAGGGCCCTATATGCATGTTGAGCAGGAAGGCCTCGCCGTCCTTGATGAGGCCGTAGGCGTCGCGGAGATTGGCCTTGCCCTCGCGGATGGACTTAACTTCAGTGCCGCGCAGGGCGATGCCGGCCTCAACCTTCTCAAGCAGAAAGTAGTTATGGGCGGCGGCGCGGTTATGTGCGGCGTCGCGCTCGCCGCTGGCAACCGGGTCGCGTGGACGCGGAGATTTGCGGGCGGGTGCCGAGTCGCGGGGCACAACAACGTGGGTATTCTGGCGCGGCAACGACGGCACTCCTCGATTTTTCATCGTAGCATTGGTGAGCGTAAGGAGCCGCTGGGGACAGCGGATCAGTCTGGCAAGGCATTTCCTCCGGGGCTAAAGCCCCTTTCATTTGGTGAACCTTCAGGGTACGGGCTGAAGCCCGTACCCTTCAAAGCCGGTCTATGTTTCAGGACCGCGTACTGTTTCAGGACCGCGTATTGTTTCAGGACCGCGCCTTCGAGAATCGGTCCTTCGAGGTGCATTTGGTATTCGGTTGAAGGCTGCACCTTGCAGGGTTGAATTCCGTCATCTCTTTTGAACCCGTGTGACGCGCAGCGCGCGGGATTTTACTTGACTGGAGCTTGCTAAAATGAGGCATTGTTTGCCGGTTGGCAGCAATCGAATTCGAGTTTCCGGCGGCAAATGTTTCTGGCACGGGAGAGAATCGGGCCGCAAGTCAATGATCGAGTCCGGGATCGAGTCTGGGACCGAATTCAGGACCGAAGCTGGGACCGAAGCCGGAATCAGGTCCGAGACCACGTCCAGTACCACGTCGAGTACCACGTCGAGTAGCACTTCCAGGAGCAGAATGGATCGCCAGAAGCGTGCTGCGGCTGCAGCGTGGAATTACGCATTGAGAGCAGTGGCCGGCGCTGCGCTGCTGGCTGTTGTGACAGCCTCCGGCGCCCGGGCATGGGGCGAATCGGCAAACTCGGACTACAAGCACGGCCAGGAGGCTGAGGCGCGTCAGGACTATGATGCCGCCCTGGCTTATTACCAGAAGGCCAGTCAGCGGAATCCGGGGGACCTGCGCTACACGACGGCCCTGGACCGGATACGCACGACGGATTCAAACTTTCACCTGAGCAAGGGCCGAGAACTGTATCGGGCCGGCGATATGCAGGCCGCGCTGGCGGAGTTTATGCATGCGGCCGATGTGGATCCGGGCAACGAAGCAGCGAATCAGGAGATTGCCAGGGTGCGCGAGGCGCAGGGGCAAACGCAGCCACCGGGGGAAATCGCCACGCCCGAACCGGCCGGCGAACAGGCTGAGCTGAGCGAGATAGGCTCGCCCGTGGAGCTGAAGCCGCTTTCGAACGAGCCGCTCACGCTGCACATGACGCAGGACGCAACCGTGATCTACCAGGCCATCGGCAAGGCGGCGGGGATTAACGTGCTGTTCGATCCCGATTTCAGCAAGGCCCCCAATCGCATCCAGGTGGATTTGAATAACGTTTCGCTCATGGACGCGCTGCGCATTGTGGGCGCGCTGTCGAACAGCTTCTGGCGGCCGATCACGTCGAACACGATTTTTGTGGCGCAGAACACACGGATCAAGCGCACCGAACTGGATGAACAGGCGGTGCAGACTTTTTACCTGACCAACGCCTGGCAGCAGAACGACCTGAACGACGTGCAGACGGCGCTGCGCAACGTGCTGCCGAACGCGAAAGTGTATGGCGTGGCCAGCCAGAACGCGATCGTTATGCGCGGCACGCCGGACGAGCTGCTGCTGGCCGATAAGCTGATCAACGATCTGGACAAGCCGCGCTCAGAGGTGGTGGTTGACTTTGGCGTGCTGGAGGTGAGCAAGAACTGGGAGCGGACGCTGGGAATCGCCTGGCCGAGCAGCATCGGCGTGACGCTGCAGTCGCCCACTTCGAGCACGACTTCGACGAGCACGACGAGCACCACGAGCACTTCGAGTTCCACGACCACTTCGCCGACGCTTTACAACCTAGCGCACCTGAACTCGAACGACTTTGTGGTAACGGTGGGCTCGGCGACGCTGAACCTGCTGTTGAGCGACGCGAATACTCAGATTCTGCAGGACCCGCGCATCCGCGCGACGGATGGGCAGAAGGCTACGCTGACCATCGGCTCGAAGATTCCGATTGCCACGGGATCGTACCAGACGGGCGCGGCCACGGCGCTGGTGAGCTCGCTGGTAAACACGCAGTTCCAGTACATCGACGTGGGCGTGAAGATCGAGTGCACGCCGACGGTGCACTACGACAATGACGTGACGCTGAAGGTGCACGTCGAGGTCAGCTCTGAGAGCGGCAACGTGACTATCAGCGGCGTGACGGAGCCGATCCTGAGCCAGCGCATCGTGGACCAAGTGATCCGGCTGAAGGAAGGCGAAGCCAGCATCCTGGGCGGCATCCAGGACAACCAGGACCAGCAGAGCTGGACGGGGATTCCCGGGTTGAGCTCGATCCCGATTCTGAAGTATCTGTTCGGGTCGAAGGACCACACGATCCAGAACGATGAGATCGTATTCGTGGTGGTGCCGCACGTGGTGCGCGGCGAGGATCTGAATGAGGAGAATCTGCGTGCGGTGGATGTAGGCGAGGGCCAGTCGATCGAGCTGCGGCATGTTTCCGTGCCCGTGGGTAATGCTCCGGCGCCACGCCCGACGTCGACAGTGACGCCATCCACTTTCGGCACGGTGCCGGCGGCCAGCGCGCCGGCGGCAGCCATGGAGGCGTTGAACCAGATGCGGTCGAGCTCCGCGACCATGGAGCAGGCGCCGCCGACTTCGCATCCGGCTGCACCTATTCCGCCGACGGTACCCACGCAGGGCGCGCCGCCGGCAACGGCTGAGTCTGCGGCTCCTCCTCCACCAAGTACAGCGCCGCCGAATGCTGCGGCCGGGAACCTGAGCTTTAACATGCAGGCGCCGGCTGCTCCGGTTGCAGTGGGCTCGAGCTTCCAGATGCCGATTGTGCTGAATGGAGGCGTGGATGTTTCATCGGTTCCGCTGCAGCTCAATTACGATCCGGCGAAACTGACTCTGGTGAACGTGACCGGAGGCGACCTGCTGAGCAAGGATGGGCAGGCGATGGCGCTGATCCATCGCGACGATGGTCCCGGGAATGTGACGATTGTGGGCTCGCGACCGCCGGGAACCGCCGGCGTGAGCGGTTCGGGGGTCATCTGCGTCCTTACATTTCAAGCGAAGAATCCGGGGCAGACGAGCGTGACGATGACGCGGGCGGGAGCTGTGAACAGCAAGCAGCAGCAGATGCCGGCGCAGTCCTCGCAGGCCAACATTGTGGTGAAGTAGCAGAGTGCAGCAGAGGTCCAATTCGAGAACGGCAACGTCTGGTTCGAGAACGTCAGGGCCGGGAAAGGCTCAATCCGCACAAGTACGGCCGCGTGAGCGCGGGCTCACGCTTATTGAGCTGATCGTAACTTGTTTCATAATCTCGATCCTGGCCAGTGCGGCGATTCCGATTGCGCGATTCCAGATCAAGCGCGATAAAGAACGGGAGCTGCGCCGCGACCTGTGGATGATGCGCGACGCGATCGACAAGTACAAGGATGCCGCCGACCGCGGGGCTTTTCAGACGAAGGTAGACAGCCAGAATTACCCACCCGACCTGGACACGCTGGTGAATGGCGTGGATGTGCAGGGCAAAAAGCTAAAGTTCCTGCGCAAGATTCCGGTGGACCCGATGACCGGGCAGGCCGACTGGGGGGAACGCTCGATGCAGGACGATCCCGATTCCGACTCCTTCGGCGGGCAAAGCGTCTTCGACGTGTATTCGAAGTCGCAGGGCACGGCGCTGGATGGGACGAAATATTCGACGTGGTGAAAACGGCAGCTTTTAGCTGCCAGCTCCTAGCCGCTAGCCTAGATGTGGCTGGGTGAGGAGCCCTCGGGGCTATTTTCAAGGAAGCATGACTTCTGGCAAACACAAATCCGCAGGTTTCACGCTCATCGAGCTGATGATCGTGATGGCTATTATTGGCATCCTTGCCACGCTGGCCATCCCCAGCTACGTAGCAGCGGTGAAGCATGCCCGCGAGGCTGTGCTGCGGGAAGACCTGCAGACCATGCGCGCGGCCATCGACTCCTACACAATGGACAAGCAAAAGGCGCCCGAGTCGCTCGACGACCTGGTGCAGAACGGGTATCTCAGGGCGATTCCCGAGGACCCCATGACGCACAGCACCGACACCTGGGTGACGGACCAGAGCCAGGCGATGTACTCGCTGGACGAAACCGATCCGGGTGTCGACGACGTGCACTCGGGCTCGGATGAGACGGGGTCGGACGGGCAGCCGTACAGCTCCTGGTAGCGGTGCGCAGTTTATAGTTCATTCACAGTTCTGTAGCGCTTGACTTTAAGCAAAAGCACCCTCAGCGGCTAAAGCCGCTTCAGTTTCGACGTACACGGCACAGCTAAAGCCGTGCCCTTTCAAGACACTCGAAAGCGAAGCGCTGCCCATCATTTCGTAATTCCTGGTTCCCGGCATGAGCGGCATCGCGCCGTACACTCAGGTTGTGCCGGAATTCAATCAAAATGAAAACGACAGCGCGCTGGCGCGTGAGATCGAGGCCATTTATTGCCTGTACGCAGGGTGCCTCTATGCCGGCTTGGATCGCGGTCCGGATCTACGCGGCGTTGGCCTGCGGGATGGGTTGGGCGGGAAGCTGCTGTTTGCAGGCGAGCCGGACGCCGATGGACGCCGGCTGCTGCGCGCGGCCAATATTGCCGGCGCGGCATCGCTGGCTGCTTCAGCCGACGCCCCGGCACTGCGGCGGGCGATGCGCGAGGGCGCGCTCGACTTTGTGGTGACCGACCTCGATGAAGCGCTGCGGATTCTCAAAAACGAAATTCGCAAAAGGCGGCCGGTGGCCGTGGGTGTTTCGCTGGCACCCGCGACGGTTGCGCGCGAGATGGTGGAACGCGGCGTGCAGCCCGACCTGCTCGCGGCGCAGCTTGCTGCCGGCGCGGAGTTGGAAACGTTCCGCGCGAACGGTGCGCAGACCGTTGGGGCGCGGCCGATTCCGGAGGGAAGCGAGTTCCGCCTCATTCCGCTTGCGGAGGCGTGGGCGCAGCGAGCGGCGGAGATGGACGGGGCGCTGCTGGAGTGCCTTGACGAAGACGACGCGCTCAACCGGCGCTGGGTGCAGATGGCGCCGAAGTATCTGCCGGCGCAGGCGCGGAGGATGCGGGCGCTTGTATGCGATGCAGAGGTGGCGCGGCGGGTGGAGAAGCAGGAATCAGAGAATAGGGAACACGGAACAGGAAATCCTGCTTAGCGCTCTTGCACCGTTGACTACTTATCGTTGACTACTTATCACTGACTGCTGTTCTCAATGCGAGTCCATAGTTCGCGGATGCCGTAGTTTGTCTTTGCGGAGACGGGGAGAATATCGTCGGTCTCGAAGGCTTTGCGCAGCGCGGCAAGATTGCGGGTGCGCTCGTTGCCGCTGAGGCGGTCGATTTTTGTGGCAACGACGGTGAAGCTGCGGCCGGCGGAGCGGAGCCAGTCGAGTAGCTGGCGATCGGCCGGGCGCGGGGGAATGTTCGAGTCGACCAGGCAGACACAGAGCACGAGAGTGGGCCGCTCGGCCAGATACGGCTCAATGAATTTGGGCCACTCGGCAGAGATGGATTTCGAAATTTTTGCGTAGCCGTAGCCGGGCAGGTCGGCGAAGATTTTTTTCTGCTTTTGGTTTGCATCGAGCAATTGGAAGAAGTTGATTGCTCGCGTGCGGCCGGGCGTGGAAGAGACGCGCGCGGCCTTTTCGCCGGCGAGTGCGTTCAGCAGGCTCGATTTGCCGACGTTGGATCGGCCGAGGAAAGCAATCTCCGGCACGGTGGGCGCGGGGAACTGCGCGGCCGAGAGCGCGGAGAGCAGGAATTGGACGGTATAGCGCATGCGGGCGCGGACTGCTTTCAGAATAAAGGAATACGGGGTGTCGCGGGCTGCATCCTAGACTGGTATCGGGCCAACGAGGAATGACAGGACTGCACTTGAGCAACATACCTGCATTCGCTGCCGCATTTTTCTGGTCCTAATTTGTTTGCCGGAGCGCGCTCCCGATGCAGGATTGGCTGAGAAATTTCCATGGTGCAAATCAAGCTTTTCCGGTTGGCGAGATTGCCGTAAAAACGGCGGTGGCGCTGGCGCTGGGACTCCTTGTCGGCTTCGAGCGCGAGTGGTCGAACAAAGATATCGGGGTTCGCACATTTGCGATGACGGCACTGCTGGGGTTGCTGGGGGCACTGCTAGGACCAGCGCTGCTCGTGTTTGGCGGCGCGGCGGTGCTCGTGCTGATCGTGTTCACCAATCTCGGTGGGCTGCATATTTCCAGAAAACTGGAAGCCACCACTTCGATGGCGCTTGCCGTGGTTTTTCTTTTAGGCGTACTGGTGGGTCAGGGGCATCTGTTCACACCAGTCGCGTGCGCCATTATTGTCACGATGCTGCTGGCGCTGAAGCCGCAGCTTCGCGCATTTGCAGGAGGGCTCACGCAGCAGGAGGTTCGGAGCGCGCTGTTGCTGGGACTGCTGGGATTTGTTATCTGGCCGCTGCTGCCCGACCGATTCGTCGATCCGTGGCAGCTTTTTCAGCCGCGGGAATACTGGATCACGGTAATTGTGATCGCGTGCCTGGGATTTTTGAATTACGTTCTTCTGCGGGTATATGGCTCAAGGGGAATTTTTCTTTCGGCGGTTCTGGGCGGGCTGGTGAACTCCACGGCAACGGCGGCAGAGCTGGTTTCCACACTTTCCGGCGCGGAGCTGATTGAGCTTACGGTGCCTGCAATCCTGCTCACGTCGGTCTCAATGTTCTTTCGCAACCTGATCATCCTCGTCATCTTTGCTCACGGCGCGATTCGTACGGCAGCATTGCCTTTGATCGCGATGACGCTAATAGCGGCGGTCTGGGTGTATCGCGACCGGCGCAGGGCAGCGGACCATGAGCGCGGGATGAAGCTCGATGTGGGCTCGCCAATTTCGCTCAAGAGGGTAGCAAATTTCGCGATTCTCTTTCTGATACTGCAAATTGTCGCGACATTAGGACAACGCTGGTTGGGCAATGCCGGTTTCCAGATCGTGAGCGTGCTGGGCGGGCTGTTCAGCAGCGCGAGCACGACTGCCGCGGCGGCCAATATGGCGATGCATGGCAAGGTGAGTATGTCCCAGGCAGGAATCGCGGTGGTGCTTACGTCGATCGCCAGCGCGCTGGTGAATCTGCCGATCGTGCTACGCCGGCCAAGCGTCAAGCCGGTGATGCGGGAGCTCGTTCTTTCGTCACTGCTTCAGGTGAGCGCAGGAATCGCAGTTGCTGTGGCTGAGTGGGTGATCTTCGCGGCGAGATGACCGGCACGCAACCGTCTTCGGCCCTCGCGTCACTAGAGCGGTTCCAGAGTTTGCGTGGCCTTTCCTTTTCCGTGCAATGTGGCTTTTTCCTGGGGAAAAAGCCACTCAGCGGCTGCGGCTCCGGGATATAGCAACTCTGGAACCGCTATAGCCCTCACGCGTAGTCCTTTTTTCGATGCGCTTCTCTGGTTGCGGATTGTGGACGAGGCGATGGACGAAGATGCCGGGAGTGTGGATCTCATCGGGGTCGAGCTCACCGGGCTGGACGATGATTTCGGCTTCGGCGATGGTGAGCTTGCCGCAGGTGGCGGCGTTGGGGTTGAAGTTGCGCGCGGTGCGGCGGTAGATGAGATTGCCGTTGAGATCGGCCTTCCAGGCTTTGACGAGGGCCAGGTCGGCGCGGATGCCGCGCTCGAGGATGTAGGTGACGCCGTCGAAGTCCTTGTGCTCCTTGCCCTGGGCGATGACGGTGCCGACGCCGGTGCGGGTGTAGAAGCCGGGAATGCCGGCGCCGCCGGCGCGCATGCGCTCGGCTAGCGTGCCCTGCGGGCAGAACTCGACCTCGAGCTCGCCAGTGAGGAACTGGCGTTCGAACTCGGCGTTTTCTCCTACGTAGCTGGAGATCATTTTTTTGACCTGGCGGGTTTCGAGCAGCACGCCGAGGCCCCATCCGTCCACGCCGGCGTTGTTGCTGGCGATGGTGAGGTTGCGTACGCCGGTGTCGCGCAGCGCCTGGATGAGCGCCTCGGGAATGCCGCACAGGCCAAAGCCGCCAATGGCAAGCAGCATGCTGTCGCGGACTACTCCATCGAGGGCGGAACGCGCGTCGGGGTAAAGCTTGTTGAGGCCGCGGGGTGCGTGGGGCGTGGTGGTCATGGTGTCGGTCAAAAACGACAGCAGCAAGTTAGCTTCGCTCTCGCGAAGTTAGCGGGTTAGCGAGTTAGCGGGTGGTGCCCCATTTCTCAGGCCAAACATCATCAGATCCCCAGCATCATTTTGGCGATTACGGAAAGCTGCATGAACGAGGTGCCTTCGTAGATTTTGCCTATCTTGGCGTCGCGGTAGAGTTTTTCGACGGGGTAATCGCGGACGAAGCCGACGCCGCCCAAGACTTCAACCGCGAGGCTGGCGACGCGCTCGGCAACCTGCGAGGCGAAGTACTTGCACATGGCGGCTTCCTTGCGGAAGGGCATGCCGGCATCCTTGAGGCGCGCGGCGTTGTAGACCATGAGCCGCGCGGCTTCAATATCGGTGGCCATTTCGGCGAGCTGGAACTGCATGGCCTGGAAATCGACGAGCGGTTTGCCGAACTGCTTACGTTCTTTGGCGTATTTTGCGGCGTGCGCCCATGCGCCTTCGGCGAGGCCGAGCATTTGCGCGCCGATGCCGATGCGGCCTTCATTGAGCGTCTCGATGGCGATTTTGTAGCCAAGACCGGGTTCGCCCAAAACCTGCGCAGGGCCCAGGACGCAGTTGTCGAGGATGAGCTCGCAAGTGGACGAGGCGCGGATGCCGAGCTTGTCTTCCTTGCGGCCGATGGTGAGGCCAGGCGTGTCACTTTCGATAAGGAATGCGGTGATGCCCTTATATCCAACTGAAGGATCGATGGTCGCGAAGACGATGAACAGGCCGGCTTCGCGGGAGTTGGTGATCCAGAGCTTGCGGCCGTTGAGAATGTAGTCGTTGCCGTTGGGCTTGGCGTAGGCTTCGAGCGCAAATGCGTCAGAGCCGGAGCTGGCCTCGCTGAGCGCGTAGGCGCCGACGATCTCTTTAGCGAGACGCGGCAGATAGTACTTGCGCTGCTCTTCCGTGGCCCAGCGCAAGAGCGCGTTCGTCACCAGCGTGTTCTGCACGTCCACGAGCACGCCGACGGATGGGTCGACGGTGGAGATCATCTCGACAGCAAGGATGGAATCGAAGAATGTGCCGCCGCTGCCGCCGAACTCCTCGGGGATGGGGATGCCCATGAGGCCGAGGTTGAAGATGCGGCGGATGAGCGCGGTGTCGAAGTGCTGCTCTTCGTCCATGCGGCGGACAAGCGGCGCGATTTCATTTTCTGCGAACTGCCGAACGGTGTCGCGGAAGAGCGATTCGTCCTGGTTGAGCTCGGTGATAGGCCGATGCAGCGAGAGAGGATTCACACGGTACTCCGGATGGAGGACGCGGATTGAGGGCGTTGACCTTGGGAGTTGTGACCCCTGGAGTATTATGACAGATGATTTTTTGCCGTTCGCGGCAATTTGCTGGCGCATTCGATGGTTGAGCTGCGCGGCAGGAGAGCGGGATGCAGATTCGGGATCGGGTTTTTGTAGTGACGGGCGCGGCGTCTGGACTGGGCGCGGCTGTGGCGCGAATGGTTGTGGCGGAAGGCGGCTCGGTGGCGGCCGTGGATTTGAACCGCGCGGCCGGCGAGGCGCTTGCCGGCGAGTTGGGCTCGCGGGCGCGGTTTGTGACTGCGGATGTGACCAGCGAGGCCGATGCGAAGGCTGCGATCGAAGCGGCGGGGCAGGCGTTCGGACATGTGCATGCCTTAGTGAATTGCGCGGGCATTGCGCCGGCGGAGCGCGTGGCGGGACGCGATGGACCGCACCGGCTGGAAAGCTTTGCGCGCGTTGTGAGCATCAATCTTATCGGGACATTCAATATGATTCGCGTGGCTGCTGTGGCGATAGCGCAGGAAGAGCCGGGCGAGGACGGCGAGCGGGGCGTGATCGTGAACACTGCATCGGTGGCGGCGTTCGAGGGACAAATCGGGCAGGCGGCGTATGCGGCATCGAAGGGCGGGGTGGTGGCAATGACGCTGCCGATCGCACGGGAGCTGGCGCGGTACGGGATTCGCGTGGTGACGATCGCGCCGGGCGTATTTGAGACGCCGATGATGGCGGGATTTTCCGCGGAGGTGCAGGAGTCGCTGGGCAAGAGCGCGCCGTTCCCGCAGCGGCTGGGCCGACCAGCCGAATACGCGGCGCTGGTAAGGCATATCTGCGAAAACCGCATGCTGAATGGGGAGACGATCCGGCTGGATGGGGCGTTGAGGATGGGAGCGAAGTGAAAGAACAGGGAACAAGGGAACAAGGGAACGAGGGAACAAGGGACCAAGGAAGCTGGAAGACGGTGGTGGCCGAAGCTTTTTGAGAAGCAGGTTCTTCGACTGCCCGCCCCGTTCGTTTACCTTGGCAAACTCGCTCAGAATGGTAGTGAATATGGCGGGGTGGCTGCAGCATCGAATGATGAGGGGTTCTGAAGAGAATGGATGATCCGGTGGTGATTGTGGGGGCGGCGCGGACGCCGATGGGCGCCTTTCAGGGCGAGCTGAAGGGCGCGGCGGCGCCGGAGCTGGGCGCGGCGGCGGTTCGCGCGGCGGTTGAGCGGGCGGGCGTGGCGGCCGACTCGGTGGACGAGGTGTTGATGGGCTGCGTGCTGCCGGCGGGGCAGGGACAGGCGCCGGCGCGGCAGGCGGCGCTGGGTGCGGGCTTGCCGGTTTCAACGGGCGCGACGACGGTGAACAAGATGTGCGGGTCGGGCATGAAGGCGGCGATGCTGGCGCACGATCTGCTGGTAGCGGGCAGCGCGAAGATTGCCGTGGCGGGCGGCATGGAGAGCATGACGAATGCGCCGTATCTGCTGGATCGCGCGCGGGCCGGGTACCGCATGGGGCACGGCAAGGTGATGGATCACATGTTTCTCGACGGGCTTGAGGACGCCTACGACAAGGGGCGGCTGATGGGCACGTTTGCCGAGGATTGCGCGCAGTGCTACGGGTTTACGCGCGAGGAGCAGGATGCCTACGCGGCGGCCTCGCTGCTGCGGGCGCAGAAGTCGGTGGCTGATGGCAGGTTTGCCGCGGAGATTGCGCCGGTGACGGTGAAGTCGGGACGGACGGAGACGGTGGTCGTGCAGGATGAAACGCCGGGCAAGGCGAATGTCGAAAAAATTCCGACGCTCAAACCGGCGTTTCGCGAGGGCGGAACGGTGACGGCAGCCAACTCGAGCTCGATTGCCGATGGTGCGGCGGCGCTGGTGCTGATGCGGAGATCGCAGGCGGAGGCGCTCGGGCTGACGCCGCTGGCTACGATTGTGGGCCATGCGACGTTTTCTCATGCGCCGAATTTGTTTGCGACGGCGCCGATTGGGGCGCTGAAGACGCTTGAGGCAAAGACCGGTTGGGCGCTCGATGAGGTAGATCTGTTCGAGATCAACGAGGCGTTTGCGGTGGTGGCGATGGCGGCGATGAAGGAGCTGGGGCTGCCGCACGATAAGGTGAATGTGCACGGCGGCGCATGTGCACTGGGGCATCCGATTGGCGCCTCAGGTGCGCGGATCCTGGTGACACTGCTGGCGGCGATGGAGAAGTATGAATTGAAGCGCGGAATGGCGGCGCTGTGCATCGGCGGTGGTGAGGC
>JASIJX010000309.1 GCA_030049955.1 Acidobacteriaceae bacterium | reverse complement strand
ACGCCCCACCATAAGCCATTTATTTTCAGATACATGCGCTCAGATGAGGGGGTGGGGGTTACTCGTTCGCTTTCGGCATATCCATCGCGCCGGTGAGGCTGGCGACGCGCTCCACATTGTGATTGCGGCACCAGGAGGTGACCTGTTTTGCCAGCCGCTCGGTCGCGCGCGGGTCGGCGTAGCTTGCCGTGCCCACCTGCACAGCCGTGGCGCCGGCCAGCAGGAACTCGACTGCATCCTCCGCGGTGATGATACCGCCCATGCCGATGACGGGAATCTTGACGACCTGTGCCGCCTCGTAGACCATTCGCAAGGCGATCGGCTTGATGGCCGGGCCAGAGAGACCGCCGGTGAGGTTGGTCAGCCGCGGCCGCCGCGTCTCCACATTGATGGCCATAGCGCGGAAGGTATTGATCACGCTCACCGCGTCGGCGCCGGCCTCCTCCGCGATGCGCGCCATTTGGCCGATGGAGGTGACGTTGGGTGAAAGCTTGACGATGAGCGGCCGCCGAGCGAAGTCCTTTACCCTTACCACGAGGAATGCAAGCGACTCCGGATCGGCGCCGAAAGCCATGCCACCGGCGTGTACGTTAGGGCAGGAGACGTTCAGCTCATAGGCGGCGATACCGTCGGCTTCATTCAGCCGCTCGATCACTGCGACGTACTCGTCCACCGTGCAGCCGAAGACGTTGACGATAACCTTGCAGCGCGGGTATCGCTGCATAGGCGGCAGTTTTGCGCGGATGTACTCGTCGACGCCGACGTTCTGCAGGCCGATTGCGTTGAGCATGCCGGCTGCGGTGTGCACCAGCCGCGGCGCCGGATGGCCGGCCATCGGCTCCAGTGAAATTCCCTTGGTGACAAATCCGCCCAGCCGCTCGAGCGAAACGATCTCCTCAAATTCGATGCCGTATCCAAAGGTTCCGCTGGCGGCGATGACCGGGTTGGTCAGCTCCAGCCCAGCCAGGTTTACTTTCATGTCGGGTTTCACAGGGGAGATGGATTCCTTTCGGGGGAGTTCAGCTTCATGATAATTGCCCTCATGGACATCGCCCGGAACCAGCAGTGACCGAAGGCATGTCTGTTCTGAAGGCAACTGCTTCCATCCCGGCGGGAAAAAATACGGGCCGTCAGAAAGAAAAACGGGCAGCCAATTGGCTGCCCGTCAACTTGTTCCCTTGTTCCCTCGTTCCCTTGTTGCCTTGGTCCCTGCCGGGGTCCCCAACGAGAGATCTTTGCTTGTTGGGGTGGCTTGGTCCCTGCCCTTACGCGGAAACCGGCTCGCTGGCCTGCACCTTGACCGGCGTGAGCCAGCCAAAGCGGTCGGGCTTGAGACCGTTGGCGATGCCGAAGAACTCATCGGCGATCTTCTTTGTGATATCGCCGGGCTTGCCGTCGCCGACCACAATTCGGTCAATCGACCGGATGGGCGAAACCTCCGCAGCCGTGCCGGTGAAGAAGACCTCATCGGCGATGTAGAGCATTTCGCGCGGAATGGGCTGCTCGGTGACCGGCAGGCCGAGATGCCGTGCGATGGTAAGCACAGAGTCGCGGGTAATGCCGGAGAGCGCCGAGTTGGCCAGCGGCGGCGTGTAGAGCACGCCGTTGCGCACCACGAAAACATTCTCGCCCGAGCCCTCGCTGACCAGGCCGTTCACGTCGAGCGCGATGCCTTCCTGGTAGCCGTTGATCTCGGCCTCCATGTGGATGAGCTGCGAGTTCATATAGTTTGCGCCGGCCTTGGCCAGTGCCGGCATGGTGTTCGGCGCCAGGCGGTTCCAGCTTGAGATGCAGATATCCGCACCGCCGTGGCCGGCAATGTACTTGCCCCACGGGAAGTTGGCGATGTAAACCTCAATGGGGCAGCCGCGCGGGTTCACGCCCATTTCGCCGTAGCCGCGCAGCACAATAGGGCGGATGTAGCACGGCGTAACCCCGTTAGCCTCAATAATGTCCACCACTCCCGCGCACAGCTCCTCGAGCGTGAACGGGATTTCCATGCGGTAAATCTTGGCCGAGTCCAGCAGCCGCTGCATATGCTCCGGCAGGCGGAAGACCGCCGAGCCCTGCGGCTGGCCGTAGCAGCGAATGCCCTCGAAAACGCTGGAGCCGTAATGGATAACGTGGCTCATCACGTGAAGAGTGGCCTGCTCCCATGGAATTAGGTTGCCGTTGTGCCAGATTTTTGACGTGGTTTGAATGGGCATTGAGGTCGAAAAACTCCTTCGCACCGAGAGTGCACCCTTTTAGGGTAGCGCGGAGCGGGCCGGCATGTCACGGAAACCCGCACTCAGACCCCTTGTCACTATGGTCCGTCTCTGGTTTAGACGCTGGCGACACGGGCCGGAAGCGGCGCAATTGGATATCCTTGCCAGGTGAGGAGATGGAGGGCGCGATGACGTCATCTTGCTGCAGAAAAGTTCTGTTTGCGGCAGGCTGCGCAGCGCTGCTGGCGATGATGGCAATGCCCGGGCTGGCGCAGGAACTGCGGAAGGGATTCTTGAATCCGCCGCCGGATGCGCGGCCCATGATGCGCTGGTGGTGGTTTGGGCCGGCGGTGGTTAAGCCCGAGCTTGGCAAAGAGCTGCGGACCATGGCCGCAAACGGCATTGGCGGAGTAGAGATTCAGCCCGTGTATCCACTCGCGCTGGATAACCCCGCGAAGGGCATACGGAATCTGCGCTACCTGTCGCCAGAGTTCCTGGGGGACGTGAGCTTTGCCAACCAGACGGCGCGGACGCTGGGACTGCGGGTGAGCATTACGCTGGGCAGCGGCTGGCCCTATGGTGGGCCGCATACGCCGCTGGCGCTGGCTGCAGGGCAGCTGAGAGTGATCGCGGTTCCAGCAAGTGCCGCGACGAATGGTGGTCCGCATCTGGCTGCGGGAGAATCGCTGATTGCCACGTTCCTGGTTTCGGGCGCACCGGAATCACTCAGTTCGACCACGGCGCGGCAGATTGAACCCGGAAAGCCGCTGCCAGCGAGCGCGGCTGGTGATTCTGTCCTTTATTTCATCGCCAGCCATACCGGTCAGCAGGTCAAGCGGGCGGCTTATGGAGCCGAGGGTTACGTGCTCGACCATTTTTCGCGCGCGGCGATCGACCGTCACCTGGCCGATGTGGCCACGCCCCTGGTAAATGCCTTCGGCAGCCAGCCGCCGTACTCGGTGTTTTCCGATTCGCTGGAAGTGGTGGGCTCCGATTGGACGCCCGATCTGCCGGCAGAGTTCAAACGGCAGCACGGCTACGATCTCATTCCGCATCTTCCGGAGCTTGTGGCCGGTGGCACGCCCGAGGCCGAAGCAGTGCGCCACGATTGGGGCCAGACGCTGTCTGAGTTGATCCGGGAGAATTACCTCACGCCGCTGGCACAATTTGCGCAGGCGCACCACACGCTGTTCCGCTCGCAAACCTACGGCCAGCCCGCCGTAACGCTGGCCGATGAAGCTGTTGCGCAGTTGCCAGAGGGCGAAGGTCCGCAGTGGCGCAGCTTCTCGTTCGCGCGCTGGGCCACGTCGGCCGGCCATCTGTACGGACGCAACGTAATCTCCGCCGAAACGTGGACATGGCTGCACTCGCCGGCGTTCCGGGCGACGCCGCTCGACATGAAGGCCGAGGCAGACCGGATGTTTCTGATCGGCATAAATCAGTTCGTCGGCCACGGCTGGCCGTATTCGCCGCCACAGGCGGGCGAACCGGGTTGGGCTTTTTATGCTGCAGCAGTTTTCAACAATCACAATCCGTGGTTTCCTGTAATGCCCGACGTGATGCGCTACATGACGCGCGTGAGCTGGCTTTTGCGCCAGGGCAAGCCGGCCAACGATGTGGCGCTGCTGTTGCCGGAAGACGATGCGCAGGCGGCATTTTCGCTCGGGCACGTATCGGTAACCGATGAGATGAAGAAGCGCATCAGTCCCGAGTTGATGGGTGCGATTCTCGACGCCGGTTACAACGTGGACTACATCGACGCAGCAACCATTAACAAATTGAGCGACATTCCCTATCCCGTGCTGGTGATTCCCGGCACCGAGCGAATTCCGTTGGCCGCATATCGTAGGATCGAACGATATGCAATGGCCGGAGGCCACGTGATTGCGGTTGGCCGCTTGCCTTCGCTCGCGCCGGGCTTGCTCGAGCAGGGCAACTCGCCGGCGGTTGCGGCGACATCTGCGCGGCTGTTCCGCAATGCCGGACATCTGGGCGTCGCGGTGGAATCGATAAGCGAATTGGCCGGAGCGCTGCATCGCGCCCTGCCTCCTGACATTGAAACTACAGGACAGATGGACGACGTCGGCTTTATTCACCGCAAACTGGCGGACGCCGACATATATTTTGTGGCGAACACGAGCAATCTACCGGTTGACGGGACGATCTCGTTCCGTCCGGACCGCTGCGACGGGAACCCCGCCAAAACACAACCGGTGCGCGGATGGGTGGAAGCGTGGGACCCGGATACCGGCAACATCATCGAGGCCCGGCAAGCAGAGTGTATGAAAACGCGGATGCAGCTTGTGCTCGCTCCGTATGAATCGCGAATTTTTGTGCTGAAGGATCACGCACCCCAAGATACGGCGACCTTTGCGCCACCGGCTGCACCCGCGCACGAGAAGGAGATCGAGAACCTCGACAGCGGCTGGAGCATCCGTTTCGATAAGGAGCCGACGGCTGCGAAGCTGACCAGTCTCATCTCGTGGACGGAAATTCCCGGCCGGCAGCACTTCTCCGGCGAGGCCGAGTACACGCGGAGTTTCGCCATTCCCGAAGCAACCAAGGCGATGTCGCGGATGGTGCTCGACTTTGGCAAAGGTCTTCCGATTGCGAACGACCGTCCGCCCGATGCAAGTGGCATGCACGCGCTGCTCGAGCCGCCGATCCGGGAGGCGGCGATCGTTTATGTGAACGGCAAACGCGCGGGATCTCTTTGGCATCCGCCGTATCGAATTGATATCACTGCGCTCGTGCATCGCGGCGAAAACCGGATTGAGGTGCGGGTATTCAACACGGCCATCAATCTGCTCGCCGGCCAGCCGCCGCGGGATTACTCGGCCCTGTACGCGAAATACGGCGAGCGCTTTGAGCCGCAGGATATGGAAAATCTGCGGCCGGTGGCGTCGGGGATGCTGGGGCCGGTCAAGTTGATTGAAGCAACGACAGTGCAATAGATGAAGGCGTCAAACTAAATGCACCAGACTTGGCTCAAAATGCCAGCATCAATCTCTTAGAGTGAGAGCATCGTGATCATCAACTTTGCCCGGCGCGCGCACGATCATAACTGGGAGCTTGATCCCATCACGCGATCGCTGCTGGACACGGATTTTTACAAGCTGCTGATGCTTCAGTTCATCTGGAAGCATTTTCCGGCAACGCATGCGACCTTTACGCTGATCAACCGCAGCCCATCGGTGAAGCTGGCCGAGACGCTCTCCATTCAGCAACTGCGCGAACAGCTTGAAGCGACGCGCCGGCTGCGCTTCGGCAAATCGGAGCTGATCTGGCTGGCCGGCAATACGTTCTTCGGCAAGCGCGGCATCTTCGATCCGGCGTTTCTCGAATGGCTGGCGAATGGCTTTCGGCTTTCCGACTACGAGCTTTCGGTGCGCGACGGGCAAATCTCGCTCAGCTTTCACGGGCTGTGGCGCGAGACGACGATGTGGGAGATTTACGCGCTCTCGCAGATTGCCGAGCTGAGAACGCGCGCCAGTTTGAAGCGGCTGGGCGAACTTGAGCTCGATATTTTGTACGCGCGGGCGAAGTCGCGGCTGTGGGAGAAGATCGAGCGCCTGCGCGGCGTGCCTGATTTGAGCGTGAGCGATTTTGGCACGCGCCGCAGGCACAGCTTTCTGTGGCACGAGTACGTGATCAATGCCATGCGCGACACGCTTGGCGCGAGCTTTACAGGCACATCGAACTCATACCTGGCTTACAAGCACGATCTTGAAGCGATCGGCACCAACGGCCACGAACTTCCGATGGCCATGGCGGCGCTGGCCGACAGCGACGAAGAACTGCGGACGGCGCAGTACAGGCTGTTGGAGCTGTGGCAGCAAAGCTACCAGGGTGAGCTGCTGATCCTGCTACCCGACACCTTCGGCACTACGCAGTTCCTGCGCGACGCGCCGGAGTGGGTTGCTTCGTGGACAGGATTGCGCATCGACAGCAAGGACGCGTATGTGGCAGGCGACGAGTACATTGCCTGGTTATTGCAGCACGGGCGCGATCCCCGGCACAGGCGGCTGATCTCCTCTGATGCTTTGGACGTGGAGCAGATTCTCGGGCTGCACGCTTACTTTTCCGGCAGGCTGCGCAGCGGGGCTACGCCGGACGATTTTCGCTCGGCCGAGGATTTTCTCGACGCCAACCGATGGCTGCCCGAGCGGCGCATCCGCTTCAGCGCAGGGTGGGGCACGCTGCTGACCAACGACTTTCGCAATTGCAACCCGCAGGGCGATGACAGCTTCAACCCGCTTGGGTTGGTGTGCAAGCTCAGCGAGGTGGACGGCCGACCGGCCGTCAAGCTTTCGGACAACCCCTTGAAGGCGCTCGGCGAGCCCGTAGAGACAGAACGCTATCGGCGTATTTTCGGCACGGCGGGCGTGACGGATGTTCCCGTCTTTATCTAGATCCAGTCCAGCTCTCGAGCTTGAGAAGCTGCGTTCTTTCGATCTACGAAACGAACAGCTTACACGATTGAGTTGGAGCTAGGCAGAGTTCACCAGATTTCCACTGCGTTTAACACTTTTAATGCTGCTGTAAATCGCCATTCACATTTCCTGCTTAGAGTGAAGCCGTTTATCCCGTTTCTGAAAGATTTTTTCTCGGAGGCAGAAGTGAATCGTAAGAGTAAGGTTTGGCGGCCATGGGCCGTCGCAGTATTTGTGTGTCTGCTGATTGGCAGCGCGGGCCTGAGCCGCTTGCACGCACAGGGCAATGGCGGCACTATCCAAGGAACCGTGGCCGACCAGAGCGGCCACGCGATTCAGGGTGCGAACGTCGCCGCAATTATCGAGGCGCGCGAGGCGCGCAAAGTGCTCTCCGGCGCTGACGGCAAGTTCACTCTCACCGGCATTCCGGCCGGCATCTACACGGTTGAAATCTCGGCGCCCGGATTCACCACCATCCAGCGCAACGTCGTGATCTCTGATGGCGCGATAGAAAACGTCCCGGTGACGATGTCCATTGCCTCGGTCTCTGAGGAGGTCACCGTCGAAGCCGAAGCCAACACTTCGATCGCTGCGGAGCGCGCGCCAGTGAAGTCTTTGCTTGACACCGGCTCGGCCCGCACGGAAATCAGCAGCAACTACGTCTCTGAGTACACCACGCCAGTGACCGATTTTGCGGATATCATCCAGGCCGCGCCGGGCACCGTGAGCTATACCACTAACGGTATCGGCAACGGCCAGGCCAAGATATTCTTCCGCGGCTTCGTCGACGACGACTACACCATGACTTGGGACGGTGTGCCCTTCAACGACTCGAACGATCCCAGCCACCACTCGTGGGCTTACGTTCCGTCTGCGGCCATCGGCTACGTAGACTTCGATCGCAGCCCTGGCACCGCTTCAGATATCGGCCCGTCGAACTTCGGCGGCTCCATTCACTTCTTCTCGCCCAGGCTGGACGACGACCGCTGGGTGAAGGGCGAAGTGACCTACGGCTCCTGGAACACCGAACAGTACCTCGGTGAAATCAACGCAGGCAGCTTTCTGCACAACAAGGGGCACTTCTGGCTCGAAGGCGACTACCAAACCTCCGACGGCTACCAGACCAACTCGCCCAAGCAGAACGTCGCTGCCACGGCCAAGTTTACCTACAAGTTCAGCGACCGCACCGACCTCGCGGTAATCGGCACCAACATCATTGTCGATGCATTCCAGAACAACGACCCATCCCGCCGCCAGCTTCTCCATTACGGTGACAGGTACCTCTACGATGCGACCGAGTTCAATTCTGCTTACGCGTCGACCTCCCCGTATTATTACGATCCGCAGTTCTGGCGCTTCTCGGTTTACCACGTGCCGACCTTCTTCGACATCATCTCGTTCAATCACGACTTCGGCAAGGGCTGGAGGCTCGATACCAAGACCTACACCTATGGTTATTCCAACCACCAGCATTACCAGAACAACACCGCCCAGGATCTTGTGACCGACTCGGTGCTGACGCAGCCGGTCTTAGACGTTGTCGGCGGCGATGACCAGCCCACCACGTCCCCCTACTATCAGAAGAAGCCGACCGGCGTCGACAAGCTGAACCAGTATGGCCGCGGCGGCGAGATTGCGACCCTCAGCTATGCCAATCATTACGGCGTCTTCCGTACCGGCTCCTGGTTCGAGAAAACCGACACACTCCGCTATCAGATCTACACCGATCCCATCACCTGGGTTGATTCGCAGTACATTTCGAACATCAAGTTCCACGAATACTTCCTCACCTACGCCGTTCAACCTTTTGCCGAGTTCCAACTGGTTTCCATCCCCGATGTGACCATCACCGCCGGTGTGAAGGATGCCTTTTATCGCATGAACCTGACCCAGTGGGCGGATGGCAAGACGGTCGGTCCCCTGACCTGCAACCAGCCTGGTGTCGTCTACACCACCTCGACTTGCACTGCCACCACCCAGCACGCCCAGGATTACAACTCCATCCTCCCCTCGCTAGAGGCCAACTACCGCGTTACCAGCAACGCGTCTCTCTACATCCAGTACGGCAAAGGCAGCATCGCTCCGTTCAGCAACATCTTCGATACCACCGGTGCGCAGACTGAGGTTACGCCACCGCCGACCATCGCCTCTACCTATCAGGGTGGTACGGTGGTCAAACTGAACCGGGTCGCCTTCGACGCGGATGTCTATCACATACACTTCACGAACACATACTCCAGCAACACTGACGTCCAAGGGAACGCACAAACTAATCCGGACTACGGCTTCACTTTCTTCTACGCCAACCCTAACTCCGACACCAACGGATTTGAAGCCGAGGGCAACTACGCTGTAACCAACGCTCTGAGCTTCAACGGGAACGCCACCATCGGCACTGCCAAGTACGAGGCTTCCGCCGGGTCGCCCGCTGTGGTTGATCCGAACTCAGGCACCGTCATAATCCCTGCCGTTGCTCCTACCCCTACGGCGTGGGTGGCCTCTGCTCCGCACGATACCGAGTCGATGGGCATGACCTATCAGCAGAGGGGACTCGACTTCGGCATCTTTGGCAAGCGCATCGGCTCCCGCTGGGACGACATCGGCAACTATCACCAGGTTGTTCCCTATGATCCGTTCTGGATGAGCAACCTCTTCCTGAACTACAACGTCCGCGGCCACTCGATCTTCGACGGCTCGAAGATCAAGCTCAGCATCAACAACATCTTTGATGACCACAGCATCGTTCTCATCAGCCCCGCGAACGACGGCACCACGCTAAGTTCGCCCTACACAACCAACACTGCCCTCGAGGTCACGCAGGACAAACAGCTCTACACCCCGAGCTGGAACGACTCCATCGAGAAGCAGGCTGGCCGCGCGATCATGATCACCTTCCAGCTCGGCCTGACGCGCGAGAGCCGCTAAAACCATTCCGCCACGTTCCTGCGGCGCAAAACGTAAGGCCTCCCGGCGAACCCTCGCCGGAAGGCCTTTTTCTTCTCAAGTGGGAGTAGTCTGATCTTCAGATGGCCTATTCGACTGCTCTCTTTCCAACTAAGCTCCGGCAGGAGCTCAACGCGCGCAATCGCGCTTACGCGCGCAGATGGTCGCACGTGGAGAGCTACGGCAGCGGGCCGGTGGTCGTCTACGAGCCCGAAGGTCAACGGCACGGCAACTTTTTCGACGCCGCGTACTGTGCGATCTGTGCACAGCCGGAGTGGATGCGGCGGTTCGATAAGATTCACGCGCAGGCGGCGCGCTCGCTGCCGAAGCCCGTTCTCGAACCGCGGAGGCGCTGGCGCGAGCTCGATTCCTCGATGAGTTCCGACGCTCTGCTGATGAATGTCTTTTGCACGCCGGACGTGGTGGCTTCAGGCGCGGTGCGGAATGCGCTGGGCGTGGAGGCGGATGCGCAATTGGAGTTTGGATGGAAGGCGCGGGTGCCGCTGCGCAATGGAAGAGTGGACCGGACCGAGGTTGATATGCGCTGGGGCTCGCTGCTGGTCGAAGCCAAACTCACCGAAAGCGATTTTCAATCGCGCGAGGCACGCATCGTGGA
>JASIJX010000034.1 GCA_030049955.1 Acidobacteriaceae bacterium | reverse complement strand
TTGACCTGAGCGGCGCCTCGGCGTCACGCGGCGAAATCGTAACTCTGGCGGCTCTCAGAGCTGGAGGTTGATTTCGAGCAGGACCTGAAAGTTAAGTAGAGAGAATAGCGAGGCCACGCACTGCAAACGCGGTGCGTGGCTTTTTTCTTGCCCGCGTAAATGGCCAAAGAATACCCTTGCGGCTGCCCGTCAACACGGCAGCAATGCCTGCGGTGGTAGCATCATAGAGACCGATGCAAACAAAAAAGCTGCAGATCATTCCCCTGGGCGGGCTGGGCGAGTTCGGCATGAACTGCCTGGCAGTGCGCTGGGAAGACGACATTCTTGTGATCGACGCGGGACTGATGTTCCCCGAGACAGAGCTTTTGGGCGTCGACATTGTGGTTCCCGACATTACTTACCTGATTGAGAACAAGAAGCATGTACGCGCCATCGTTCTGACGCACGGGCACGAGGACCACATCGGGGGGCTGCCGTGGATTCTGAACGAGCTGAAGGTTCCGGTGTATGCCACCGAATTCACGCTGGCCTACGTGGAAGACAAGCTGGAGGAGCACGAGCTGCTCGATGAGATCGAGCTGATCGAGATTGAGCCGAAGGTGAAGTTCACCATCGGGCCCTTCACCATCGAACCGATTCGCGTGACGCACTCGCTGGTGGATTGCGTGGCGCTGGCGATCGAAACGCCGGTCGGCATCATTATTCATACCGGCGACTTCAAGATCGATCTTGCGCCGCTCGACGACAAGGCCTTCGACCTGCACGCCTTTGCCGAGTACGGCAAGCGCGGCGTGCTGGCTCTGCTGCAGGACTCGACCAACGTGGAGCGGCCGGGTTACACGCCCAGCGAGCGCGCCGTCGTTCCGCGCCTCGACGAAATCTTGACCCAGACGAAGAAGAAGCTCTTCTTCAGTTGCTTTTCGTCATCGATCTACCGCATTCGCATCGCCATGGAGCTGGCGCGCAAGCATGGGCGCAAAGTCGTAACCATCGGCCGCTCCATGATGGAGAGTACCGAGATAGCGCAAGATCTTGGATACATCGACGTGCCCAACGGACTCATCATCAACCCCGGTCAGATGCGCGACTACCCGCCAGAGCAATTGATGGTCCTGATCAGCGGCACGCAGGGCGAACCGTTGAGCGCGCTGAGCCGCGCCGCGGTCGACAATCACAAGCATGCCAAAATTGATCCGGGCGACACCGTGATCCTCAGTTCGCGCATTATTCCCGGCAATGAGCGCGGCATCTTTCGCGTCATCGACCACCTGAGCCGCCGCGAAGCCAACGTCATCTACGACGACGGCCAGCATGGCCTCATCCACGTCAGCGGCCACGGCAGTCAAGAGGAGCTGCGCCTGCTCATCAACCTGGTGCGGCCCAAATTCTTTATCCCCGTTCACGGCGATTATCGCTATCTGCGCCGCCACGCGCAGATCGCTATGGAGACCGGCGCCGTGGATCACGCAATGGTCATCGAAGACGGCGATGTGCTGGAGCTGGACCGCGACGATGCGCGCGTGCAGGAGAAGGTCACTGCGGGCCGAATTCTGATTGACTCTGGGTCGTCCATCGACGTGGTCCAGGATCTGGTGATTCGCGACCGGCGCATTCTCTCCGAGGACGGAGTGGTGCTGGCCGTGCTGGCCATCAACAAAAAGACCGGCAAAGTGGAGCGCGAGCCCGAGATGGTGATGCGCGGCTTCGGCGGCGGCGACATCGCCGACCAGTGCCGCGAGACCATCCTCAAGACGCTCGACGGCCTCAACTCGGAGCAGAAATCCGACTACGGCATGGTGAACGAAAAGGTGCGTGTAGAGCTCAAGAGGCTGATCCAGAAGACCACCGGGCGCCGGCCGATGATCATGCCGGTGATCCTGGAAATTTAGCTGCGCTTGCGAAGCGGGCAGCGCCGTCTGCTACTTCTGCGGGCGATTCGCCGTAGGCGGCGGGCCAATGCGCGTCATCGCGTTGGTTGAAGCCGCGGGGAGCGTGTAGGGCAGCACGCGGAAGGAGTTTCTGCCCAATGGCACCATGGTGACCGGCGCTGGCGCGCGCTTTGCCTTGCCGTGAAAGAGCCGCGAGGCCAGCCAGTCCGCAAGCCGTGAGTCGGTGATCTCAGGCTTCTGCCAAAACTCCGGCGATAGGTCGCAGTGGATGTGCAGGTGGCCCAGTTGCAGCTCCACGTAGGCAACGGAACGATCAAAGTAGCGGCGAGCATTGCGCAGGCCGACATTCAGTCCGCCTACATCGCGTCCGTTGCCGATTGTTTTGACCACCATGGCCAGTCTCCGCGATCTGCCGGCCTCCGGGATCGGGCTGAAGCGCAACGGACGCCGGCGATTGATGTGCCGCCCGAGCCGGGACTTTTGCTTGGATGGTGCGCTGATCGAATCGGTTTGTCAAGCGCAAGCATCGACCAGGTATTGAATTCTGCAAATCCCGCTCTCAATCGGATAAGCGACTAAAAATAGGAACGCCGGCCACGAGGCCGGCGTAACGAACCAGAAGTTATTTTGCGATAACCGGATCAAACGGCTGCGCTGCGTCCTGCGGGCGCGCCGGCGCGCGCCGGCGGATAGCGACGCAGAGCGTTCGTGCTGCCAGTGCGGCTTGCGGAGCGGTGCGGCGAACGCGGCGACAGCGCGCGCTTGCCGATGAAGAACTCGCCCAGCGCCAGCCGGGCGTTGCCCTGCAGGTCAAGGAACCCGGCATCGCATTCCTTGCATACTGCTTGCGCTTCCGGCGAAAGGTATGGCGCAATCAGAACGGGAGTCGCAGCGCCGTCGTACTGCCGGGCTCCGTCGTGCAGTTCACGCAAGTGGGCGCGCAGCGTTTCAGGCTGGTCGTTAGGCTCAATGTCGCAGGCCAGCATGTGACTATGGCCCAGCACATCCACGCGCGCCAGCATGTGCCCATGCGGCTCGCGCCGGATCTCCTTCAGCTTAATGACGGAAACTTGTCCCAGCAAGGCCCGCAGCGCTTCAATGGCGCGCAACTCCAGATCGTCCATCTGAGCAGCATTGAGATTGGTCGCCTTCATTGCATTCTCCCTTTTGCAAGACGTGCGCCTGAAACCATGCAATCAAATGAAACAAGCGCGGCATTTCCGGCCTCGGCAGCCGCACGCTGAAGTTTATGCGGACCCGCTCGGAACGATCGCAGGTTGTTGCCGTATCTTGCCCTGGCGTAATGAGACGAATCCGAGTTTGAAGGAGTTTGCGCCGGAGGGGATCATATCTAGCGGAATAGGTGTGCGGCAGGACTTCTGCGATTGCTTGGACTGCAGCCAGGCGCAAAGCCGTGGGTCGTGAATCTCCGGTTTCCCGTTCCAGAAATTGGGTGGCAATCCGCATTCAATGCGCAGATGATCAAGCTCCAGCTCGATTGCGGAGATATTCTTCGGAAAATAACGCCGGGCGTTGGCTGTGCCTACGTGCAGCCCGGTCACTTCGCGGCCCTTGCACTGAGTTTTCACTACCATATCCAAACCTCCGCTCATCTCAATTCCGGAACTCTTGGGAGTTGCGGCCAAGCGGCCGCTCATCGCAAACGAACTAATTCAGTGTTTAGATATGAAGCCGTAGCCTGATCCGGCTCTGCATCACCTCCAGATTCACTTCGAGCGGAGAAGTCCTCATCCCCTGACGAATCGCTCGCCGGGGAGAGAAGCCGTTGATTCTGAAACATTCGCGCCCTGGGATCGTAGGGCCCAACGGCGCACGCAAAAAGATATCTTCCTCTTAGTTTGGGGGAGAAGGAAGGCCAGGATGAGAAGAATCTCGCGCTCTTGCGATCAACCTGACCGCGTGCGTCTTTTCCCAATCATCTGTGGAAATATTGGCGCGATTTAAATTTGCTGTCAAGCCTGCAGCGGTGAATATCAAAAAAAAACCGGCGCCTGCAGCGCGCAATTGAGAGCGCAAAAAACCGCACACACGCATACTCGAAGCGCAGCCGGAACGGTGTCCTGGGCGCAGCCCAAATCGCATCGTCGAGCATCTCGTTTTGAAAACCGCTTTAGCGCCGCCGGCGCGACGGCTCGTCAGAGAAAATCTGCCCGTCGCGGATGTGAACCACGCGATGCGCGAACTCGGCGATGTCCGGCTCGTGGGTGACCAGCACGATCGTGTTCCCTTCAGCGTGCAGGTGATCGAAGAGCGACATTATTTCGAGGCCGGTTTTTGAATCCAGGTTGCCTGTGGGTTCGTCGGCCAGGATGATCGAGGGGTGGTTAACTAGGGCGCGCGCAATGGCTACGCGCTGCCGCTGGCCGCCGGAGAGCTCATTGGGCTTGTGGGACATGCGCGACTCAAGCCCCACGTCCGTCAGTGCCTGCTTGGCTCGCTCCAGCCGCGCTGCAGCCGGCGTGCCGTTATAGATCAGCGGCAGCTCCACGTTGTGCAGGGCCGTCGCCCGCGCCAGCAGGTTGAATGTCTGGAAGACGAACCCGATCTCCCTGTTGCGAATGCGCGCCAGCTCGTCGTCGTTCAGCTCACTCACCAGCTGGTCATTCAGCCAGTAGCGCCCTTTTGAGGGCGTGTCCAGGCAGCCGATCAGGTTCATCAGCGTGGATTTGCCCGAGCCCGATGGGCCCATAATAGCGACGTACTCGTTGTGCCGGATGCGCAGATTAACACCGCACAGCGCATGCACCTGCTGCTCGGAGCCCATGTCGTAGGTGCGCCACAGGTCTTCGACGACAATCACGTCGCCAGCGTGGCTCACCGCTGGTTGCGAAAGCTCCTCAGTGCCGATGCCGTTCAGCGCCATCCGATCTTTCCTGACTCCTCTGGTTGCATTCTAGCGGGGTGGTGATGATTCTCCGCGGCCTTCCCGTCGCTGCGGGCTACGAAGTGGACGAAGTCGACAACGCCGGCATCGAAGTATCGCGCTTGAGCAGGGAGCCATTTTTGAGCGTGCGCAGAATCCGGTAAGGGCCGGTGACAATCTCATCGCCCGGCTTGAGGCCGTTCAGCACTTCGATATCGGTCGTTCCTGTGATGCCCGTGGCCACAGGAACAAATCTCGCGCGGAGCTTTCCGCTTCGATCCTTCTGCGCAACAAATACGCCCTGCACCGGATTCGATTTCGCCGGCGCCGATGTGGCTGCCTGCACACCGCCGCTGCTGCTGGATGTTTGAGCATTGGGATCGAACATCGTCAGCGCCTGGATCGGCAGCGACACTACGTTGTTCTTTTGCGCCGTTGTGATCTTGGCCGTGCAGGAGAGCCCCGGCCGCAACTCTTTGGATGGATCGCTTAGCGTGACGACGACCTTGAAGTCCTTAGCCTCTTCGGTGCCGGTGGTCGATTGCGACGTTGCGATGCCCGTGGAGCGAAGCAGCGCCTGGTCACCCACCAGCGTCACCGTGCCTTTGAAGATCTCGCCCGGCAGCGCATCCACGGTAACGTCCGCAGGCTGGCCCAGCTGCACGTTCACAATGTCGGTTTCATCGACCTTCACCTCGGCGGTCACTACGCTCATATCAGCCAGCGTCATCAGCGTGGAGCCTTCAGTATTCTGGATGCCCTCGACCACCGTCTCGCCTTCGCGCACCGGCTCGTTGGTCACGATTCCATCGAATGGCGCCGTCGCGATGGTCTTGGCCAGCAGGTCCTGATCGGCCTGCAGCGTGGCCACCGCTGTCTCCATGTGACCGCGCGCCGATTCAGTCTGCGCCTTGGCCTGGTTCAGCCCGGCAACCGCCTGCGCCAGCCCCGCCACATCCAGATCGTAAGCAGCCTTCTTCGAGTCATAGTCCTGCTTCGCCATGATCCCGTCTTTATAAAGCTCCTGCGCGCGCTCCCAGTCCAGCTTCTTATCCTCGAGATCGGCTTGCGCGTGCTCCACATTGGCCTGGGCAGTTTTTTCCGCAGCAATATAAGACGCAATGTCGGTCTTGGCCGCAGAAATCGCCGCTTCCTGCCCATTGACAGACGATTCCTGCTGTATATTCTCGATGGTCGCCAGAACCTGGCCCTTCTTCACGTGGTCGCCTTCCTTCACGTAGAAGTGCGTGATGCGTCCGAATGCGTTAGCGCCTACATTCATATACGTCTTGGGCTTGATCTGGCCTGTCCCGGTAACGATCGTGGTAAGGTCCTGGCGGACGATCTTTGCGGTGTAAACCTTTGTATAGCCGGACTGCTGCTTGACGACCATGAAGGCCACAAGCCCCGCGGCAGCCAAAACGGCAAGACCGATCAGGAGAATCTTTTTCATGAAGACGACGGGCTCCGAGGTTGTGCTTATTAGTGTACGCAAATCGGGGCGCAGACGGTTCCTTGCGGACCGCGAAATTCCACCTGGAGTCTACCGGCAGATATTGCGTCAGGATGCAGACACCGGACGGTGTAGGGAATAGAACTTCGAGATTTGGCCCGCTGAGAATGCTGTTGTTTTGAAAGAGATCGGTTTTAGCAGCGACGGAAACATCGCAACAAGTGGGGTTTCACTGCTGAGCGACGCCATTAATCTCATTCGGCCGTCCGTAGCAAGTTTGTGACCCGGCTCACTCCGGCGACCCTTCAAAAACACTGCCAAAACGGGGTGGAACCGTCTGCCGTCCATGCAAACCGCACCCCTTCTGCCAGTCTATCCCATCCAACCGGCTTACTATCGTTTTCCCTTGGCGTCCAAAAGGCGTAGAACTCTGCCCCGGAAAGCCTTGCTCCACAACATCGGGACCCGTAGAATAAAGGCTCGCAGGAGTTTTGAGGCAATGATGTTGAATCGCAGTCACCTTTTTGTATCCACGCTGGCGTGCGGTCTGTTTGCGGCGCCCGCGGTTTTCCTTCACGGCCAGCAAGAGCCATCGTCCAGTCAGCAGCAGGCGCAGCCCTCCTCGCAGAATCAGGATCAGAACCCGGACTTCGATCCCCTGAAGCGCCAGCGATCCGACAAGGAACGCTACCAGGCGCAGAAAGCCCTGCGGCAGGAGTTGAAGGGAACCTACAAGACCTGGCTGAATGAGGAAGTCCCCTACATCATTACCGACCAGGAGCGCAAAGCGTTCCTCTCGCTCAGCAACGACGAAGAGCGCGACGCATTCATTGAGCAGTTCTGGGCGCGCCGCAATCCCGACCCAAATTCTCCTGAGAATTCCTTCCGCGAAGAGCACTACCGGCGCATTGCCTACGCCAACGAGCACTTCGCCGCCGGCAAGCCCGGCTGGAAGACCGACCGCGGCCGAATCTATATCATGTGGGGCCCACCGGACAGCATTGACTCGCATCCCTCGGGCGGCATGTACGAGCGCACCCCCGAAGAAGGCGGCGGCGAGACCAGCACATTTCCCTTCGAAGTCTGGCATTACCGCTATCTCGAGGGCATCGGCGAGAACGTCGACATTGAATTCGTCGACACCTGCCAGTGCGGCGATTATCACTTCACTATCGATCGCAGCGAAAAGGACGCTCTCAAGTACGTTCCCGGCGCCGGCCTCACGCAGTGGGAGCAGATGAACGGCTCCGACAAGACCGACCGCTTCAAAGGCGGCGGCCTGGAGCAGCTCGGCAACGGTCCCATGGGCTCTATGGAGCAGGGCAAGGAATTCGACCGCATCGAGATGGCGGCCAAGCTCTTCGCTCCACCGCCGATCAAGTTCGCCGATCTGGACGCATTCATCTCCGAGCACAAAATTCTTACCGGACCGCCGTTCCCCTTCGATGTCCGCACGGATTTCGTGAAGGTGACGGATAACACGGATCTCGTGCCTGTCACCATCCAGATCCGCAATCGCGATATCACCTTCGTGACCAAGGATGGCGTCTCGAAGGGTGTTGTAAACATCCTCGGCAAAGTCACCACGCTCACCGACAAGACGGTGCAGACCTTCGAAGATACAGTCGAAGTCGATGAGCCATCCGAGCTGCTCGAAAAGAGTCTCGATCGTCCGTCGGTGTACTGGAAGGCGCTGCCGCTGATGCCCGGCATCTACCGGCTCGACATTGCCATCAAGGACGTGAACAATCCCGACCACGTCGGCATCTACGCCCGCGGCATCAACGTGCCGATGTATGAAGATGAGAAGCTCGGCACCTCGTCGCTGATCCTCGCCGATAAGATGAACACTGTTTCCTCGCACGACATCGGCGATGGCAACTTCATCATCGGCAACACCTACGTCCGCCCCCGCGTGCCCACCAACCCCGGCACGCCGGTAACCTACCAGCGCGGGCAGGACCTCAACTTCTGGATGCAGGTCTATAACCTGAGCATCGACGATGCCACCAAGAGCAATTCGGCCACCGTGACCTACACCATTGCCGACGCTGCCACGGGCACGGTAATGCTCCAGAAAACCATCGATTCAAAGGACTTGGAGGCGCACAGCGATCAGTTGACGGTGGAAAAGACACTGCCAATCGCAGGCCTCCAGCCGGGCAAGTACAAGGTAACTGTGAAAATAGATGACGCAATTTCCAAACAAGAGATTGCGCAATCGGCGCCTTTTGTCGTGGAATAGAATGCATCCTGCGATACAGGCCAGCCGAACCCCAGATCCGGCGGCCTAGCGGGAGGAGTGATTCCCGGATTTGCCAGAGACGCGGCGGGTCACGAGTGGATATGAAGCGTGCTTCCCAACTCGCCGGATTAGCCGTGCTGCTCGTCGTGAGTTCCGTGTCGGTGCTGGCTGCGCCGGCCCAGAACGGACGAGTCTCGGTCTACGGCGTAGTGCGCGACTCGGCCGGCGTTCCTCAGATTGGCGCCGAGGTCGAGTTGCTGCGCCCCGATCTGAGTGTCGTCGCCAGCGTTTACACCAACAGCCAGGGCCGCTTCATCATCTCCTCGATCTTTCCCGGTCACTACTCGCTCAAAGCGATGAACGCCTCGTTTCTGCCCTCGCTGCGCGAGAATCTGCACTTGCGCGGCGGCCGCACAATCGTGAACCTCACTCTGAATACGCTTTACGAAGTGATGCAATGGCTGCCCGCGCAGCCGCGCGCGGCCAATGCACAGAGCGACGACTGGGACTGGACGCTGCGCTCAGCGGCCAACCGTCCGCTGCTTCGCTGGCTTGAAGACGGCCCGCTCGTGGTCGTCTCCGATGGCTCGGGTACCGCGCCGCGCCTCAAAGCGCGTTTGATGGCCACCGGCGCCGCCGGCGCCTTTGGCGAATCGGGCGAGCGCTTTTCTGCCACAGTTGAAGACACGCCGCAGAACAGCCGCGAGCTGCTGGCCCGTGTGGACTTCGCTCCCGATTCCGACGCCGGCATGGAATCGATGCTCGGCTTCCGCCAGGACCTTGGCTACGCCGGGGCTGTGCAATCGGTGGCCGAGGTCTCCATCGACCCGGTAGTTGAGGGCGCCGGCGACACGGGTCTCGCGCAGGCAACGGTAAGCAGCGAAGAAACCATGCGCTTTGGTCCCGATGCCGAGATTGAAGCCGGTTCGGTCGAGGCTTTTGCGCACAGCTCGAACGACACCGTTGCGCAGGGACTGCCTTTCGCCTCCGTCACCTGGCACAGCGGCGATTCGGCCATCCGCTATCGCATGGCTACCATGATGCAGCAGCCTGACAACGCCGGTAATTCGATGCCGCTGGTTGCCGTTCGCGGAGCCAGTCTGGTTATGCAGCGCGGCTTCCATCAGGAGATCGCCTGGGAGCGCGACACCGCGCAATCCGGCATGGCGGTTGTCTTTTTCAGCGATGATGTAAAGAACCCGGTGCTCGAAGCAACCGCCCACTTCGCGCAGCCGGCATCCGGAATGCTTCCCTCGGGAGTTCTTTTTGACCCGGTCAGCAGCATTGCCCGCACTGCTGGTCCGAACTACTCTTCTTCCGGCATCACCGCCAGCGTCGAGCACTCAATTCCTGGCGGAACCATGGTCCGCGCCAGCTACGCGAGCGGTAGCGCGCTTGTAGCTCCGGCGCTGCCGCAATCGGAAGTCACCGATCTGGCCGCCTCAACCCATCCGCGCCGCGTGCAGGCGTATGCGCTTTCGCTTTCGGGAACCCTCGATGGAACGCGCACCCGCTGGCGCGCCAGCTATCGCTGGCAGCCTGACGACACCGTCACCGAAGTAGCTCCATTCGCACTCGACGCCCTCGCCCCCTACCTGAATCTTCACCTCTGCCAGACACTCCACCAATCCCGCGACGGCTCGGTTGGCGTCGAGGCTCTGGTCGAGGTCCGCAATCTGCTTGCCGAGGGCTACCACCCCTACCTGCTCAGTGACGGCTCGATCCTGATCTTCGCGCAGGATCAGCGCGCCCTCCGCGCCGGCCTCGCCTTCACCTTCTAACCAGCACTCACTCTGCGTAGCCACTGCGCATCATTAGTGTGCACCTGTCATCCTGAGCAAGTCCGCAAAGCGGACGAGCGAAGGATCTGCGGTTGCTTTGCAGTCCCTCCGCGCCCGCTGGAGTAAATTAAACAGGTAACCCATTTCATCCTAAGCCGCAGACGATAATGCCTTCCGAGCACCTCAGCCGCCGTACTGCCCTCAAGGCCGGCCTCGCCGCCGCGGGGCTGGCGCCTCTGGCCCAGGCGCTTCCCCAGCAGGCGAACTCCACCCCAGGGCCCGCCGCGACCAGAAAGCGTGTCCGCCAGTCCGCCTGCCAGTGGTGTTATAAGGACATTCCTCTCGACCAGCTCTGCGCCTTTGCCGCCGAAAACGGCATGTTCGGCATCGATCTCCTCGATCCCGCCGACTACGAAGTACCGCGCCGCCACGGCCTCATCTGCACCATGGGCCGCGCCGGCGGAGGCACCATCACCGACGGCCTCAATCGCATCGAGAACCACGCGGCCATCGAGCAAGGCTTCCGCACCTACATTCCTCAGGCCGCCAAATCCGGCGTCCCCAACGTCATCACCTTCTCCGGCACGCGCCGCGGTATGAGCGACGACGAAGGCATGCGCAACACCATCATCGGCCTCAGTCGCGTGAAGAAGATCGCCGAAGACCACGGCGTGACCATCTGCATGGAGCTGCTGAACAGCAAAGTGAACCACCCCGACTACATGGCTGACCACACGGCCTGGGGCGTGCGCGTCATGCAGGAGGTCAACTCGCCGCATGTCAAGCTGCTCTACGACATCTACCACATGCAAATCATGGAAGGCGATCTCATCAGCACCATCACGGCCAACATGGCATGGATGGGCCATTTCCACACTGGCGGCGTCCCCGGCCGGCATGAACTCGACGAATCACAGGAAGTAGAGTGGCAGGGCGTCATGAGCGCCATCGCCAACGCAGGCTTCACGGGATACATAGCCCACGAATTTGTTCCGACGCGCGACCCGCTCACCAGCCTGAGAGCAGCGGTGACACTGTGCGACGTATGAAATCATAGTCTCATCGCAATTCAATCGAATATGAAATCTCTTCTACTCACCGAATACAACCACCTCGAAATCACCGACCTCCCGCTGCCCGACATCGGCCCCGACGAAGTTCTCGTTCGCGTCGAAGCCTGCGGCATCTGCGGCAGCGACGTTCACGGCTACGATGGCTCCTCCGGCCGCCGCATTCCACCCATCGTCATGGGCCACGAGGCCGCAGGCACAGTCGCTTCCACTGGCACAAACGTCCGCGGATACACCAAGGGCGACCGCGTGACCTTTGACTCTACCGTCTACTGCGGCGCCTGCGCCTACTGCGCGCGCGGCGAGGTGAACCTGTGCGACAACCGTCAGGTCATCGGCGTCTCCTGCGGCGACTACCGCCGCCACGGCGCATTCGCCGAGTACGTTGCCGTGCCGCAGCGCATTCTCTACCATCTGCCGGCCAACATCACCTTCGCTGAGGCGGCCATGCTCGAGGCGGCCTCGGTCGCTCTCCACGCTGTGCGCGTCTCAGAGGCTGCCGGCAGCGAAACCGCGCTCGTCATCGGCGCCGGCATGATCGGCCTGCT
>JASIJX010000308.1 GCA_030049955.1 Acidobacteriaceae bacterium | reverse complement strand
CGCAGATGCCAACCATTTCGGAATGGGCGTGACGTACGAGCCGGATCTGGTGTCGGCCGAGGCCAAGGAGTATGCAGCCAAGGCGGATGTAGTGGTGGTGGCCGTGGGTTTTGACTCCGTGACCGAGGGCGAGGGCCACGACCGCACCTTCAATCTGCCCTGGGGCCAGGCCGCGCTGATTGATGCTATGGCCGCCGCCAATCCGCACACCATTGTTGTGCTCACCGGCGGGGGTGGCATGAACGTTGAGCCGTGGGTCAATAACGTGCCGGCGCTGGTGGACGACTGGTATCCCGGACAGGAGGGCGGCACGGCGGTCGCGCAGATTCTCTTCGGTAAGCACGATCCCGAGGGCCGTCTGCCGATTAGTTTCGATCGCGCGTGGAGCGATAGTCCTTCCTATCAGTGGTATTACGGCAATGCGGCCGACGATACTGTGCTGCACACGCCGGGACAGAACGGCCAGCCGGTTGATTACACCACGCGCCACATTGTGTACGGCGACAAGCTAATGGTGGGTTATCGCTACTGGACCACCACCGGCAAACGCCCGCTCTTCCCGTTCGGATTTGGGCTGAGCTATACGACCTTCCGCTTCTCTAACCTTCATGTGCCGGAGACGGCAACGTCGGGCTCAACGTCGGCATTGACTGTTCCGGTCAGCTTCGACGTGACCAACACCGGCAGCGTGGAAGGCTCGGAGGTCGCGCAGCTCTATGTGTCGGATCCTTCGGCAAAGGTGAGCCGGCCGGAGCGCGAGTTGAAGGGATTCGAGAAAGTGCGTCTGGCGCCGGGTGAGACGAAGCACGTAACGCTGAATCTGGATGCACGCGCCTTCAGCTACTGGAGCGAGGTCGCGCACGACTGGGCAATCGATCCGGGCAAGTTTGTTGTGCGCGTGGGCGATTCGAGCGAGAATACGCCGCTCGATGCGGCGATCACGGTGAAGTAGTTTTTCTCGGTCGCGTCTGTGATCGCCGAATGCAGCGAGGGATTTACCCCTGTATTTTTCGTTGTGTCCGAATAGCCGGTGATGGTCCCACGACTTCTGTGCAGTATGATGAGTCGCATCCTCAAAGAATGGAAAAAGTGTGAGAAAGAGCATTGCCCGTCGCGGAGTGTGGCTGACCCTAAGTCTGCTCCTTTTGAGTGGCTACTCCGTCGCACAACGTAATCACGCCAGCGCAAAAGACGAAGACCTCTTTACGGCGGCGATGAACGGCAATCTTGCCCGTGTCAATGAATTGCTCTCTAAAGGCGCCGATGTCAATGAAGTGAAGAAGAACGGTGAAACTGCCTTGATGGCGGCGTCTTCGACGGGACGCCCCGATGTCGTGAAGCTGCTTCTGGCAAAGGGGGCGAAGGTCAACGCGAAGACGGCAAACGGCTGGGATGCACTGTTGGAGGCTTCGCAGGAAGGTCACGTCGCGGTCGTGAAGGAATTGCTCACCAACGGCGCCAAAGTGAGCGACCGAGACAAAGACGGCGAAACGCCGCTAGAGGTGGCCATAGATGATGAGAGACTCGAGGTCACCCGGCTCCTGATAGCGAACGGTGCAGATGTTGATGCTGAGGACAACGATGGTTTTACCGCATTGGTAGTGGCGTCTCAGTATGACCTCTTCGACATCGTACAGCTTCTGATAGCCAAGGGGGCTGATGTCAACCATAAGACCCACAATGGAGGAACCGCGCTAATCGGGGCTTCCCTGCTCGGCCACTTCGACGTGGTGCAGACGTTGATCTCCAAGGGCGCAGATGTAAACGCAGCTGACGATAATGGCTGGACTCCGTTGATCGAGGCCACTTCCTCTTTTCCGCACCCGAATGTAGTCGAGTTGTTGTTATCCAAGGGGGCGAACGTCAACGCGAAGAATAGCAAAGGAGAGACTGCGCTGATGTGGGCTTCCCGTATCGGTCCTTCCGAAGGCGTGGTGCGGGCGCTGTTAGCGAAAGGGGCAGACGTCAATGCCAAAACGAGCGAAGGCAAGACTGCACTGGACTATGCAAAAGAGGGCGGTTGGGACGATATCCGTTCCATGTTGATGCAAGCGGGAGCCAAATAGCGCCCCCTGCGAACGGAGCTCTGTCTGACCCTGGAATTCTGGCTCCGAGCGGTTAGTCGGCAACTCGGAAGTTGGACAAGAACTTGACAAATCGAGCAATTGGCTTCGTGACCCACCGGCGAAGAGCTGTCGCCTATTGCTCCACCTCCAGCAGGCGGTGCATCGCCTGGTCGAGGGTGATGTTTGCGGGCAGTTGCTGGAATCTCGTCTTTACGTCGTCTTCCTGCTCAGAGATGGTCTTGAAGATCAGGGCGTGGCCCTGGATGTGGATGTGGGTTTCGGTGATCTGCCAGATGCCGCCGCCCACCTGCCGGCGCTCAACCTGGAAATACCCGCCCGGCTCCAACGTGCCGAAAAATCCCCACCCGAACCTCACCGGGCTGATGAGCTTGCCTTTCAGGCTCACGATGCGGTGGTCGGTTTTGTCGATGGCCATGTCGCCTTCCATGGCGGCAAAGACGCGCGACTCCCATGTGGGCGGCTTGAAGCTGGGATCGGGCCTGAAATGCAGCAGGATGGAGTTGCCTTGTTCGCCGGTTTGTGTCCAGATGAAGGCGTTGGGCAGCATGTTCGTCATCTGCTCGGCCTGCCGGTCGTCGTGTTGCGAGGTGCGGCGTTGTTTGGCCTGGGCTGAGGAGTCGCTGACAAAGCTCTGCATCCTGCTTCGCTGGTCGGACTCGGACACCGCTTGCCCACCCTGCTGCAGCACGCGGTCGACGTCGCCCGTGGCGGTCTCCGCAACCCACTGCACGACGCCATCGGCAGGCTTCTTGTCTACTTCGTAAAACAGCCAGTGGCTGTGGTCCGCGTCATTGGCAGCGATCTCCGTGCGCACCGCCTGCCGCACCAAGTCCTTGGGGCTCTGTCCGTGGGCAAAAGCGCAGAGTGCTGGCGCTATCGCGCACGCAAGCAGACCAGCCCGTTTGAGCATCGATCGAGCTCCTTCAGTCATTGGTTGGCGGCCGCGCCAACCAGGGCGATGCCGTTTCCTACTCACTTGGATGCGTTTCTTGCCGCTTTCGTAAGCATCTCGAACGGTATCATCGTCTTATGAAACGGGTTCTGCTTTCGTGGAGCAGCGGAAAAGACAGTGCCTGGGCGCTTCACAAGCTGCGCCGGGATAGCGGCATCGAGCTCTGCGGGCTAATCACCACGATCAACAGTGAATTTGACCGCGTGGCCATGCACGGCACGCGCCGCACGGTTGTGGAAGCGCAGGCAGCCGCGGCCGGGCTGCCGCTGTGGGCAGTTCCGCTGCCCTGGCCCTGCTCCAATGAGATTTATGAAGAACGCATGGCGGCGCTCTGCAGCCGCGCGGTTGCGGAAGGCATTGACGCAGTGGCCTTCGGCGACCTTTTTCTTGAAGACGTGCGCGCCTATCGCGAGCGCCAGCTTGCGCCCACGGGTTTGGAGCCACTGTTTCCGCTCTGGCAGATTCCCACGGCTGCGCTGGCGCGGCAGATGATCGAGGCTGGGCTGCGGGCGCGCGTTGCGTGCGTGGATACCGAGAAGCTTCCGGCTGAATTTGCGGGCAGGGAATTTGATGAAAGGTTTTTAGAGGAATTGCCAGCGGAGGTGGATCCCTGCGCCGAGCGGGGCGAGTTCCACACATGCGTTTACGCAGGCCCGATGTTCTCGGCTCCGCTGCCGCTCAGGAACGGAGAGATCGTGACCCGAGACCGGTTTGTCTTTGCAGATTTTGTGTTGCCGGCTGAGTGAGAAGCGAAGCCCGCCTGCCTGAAGCAAGCTGGTCAGGGTGCTAGACCATCGCGGACTCGATGCGCTCCACGTGAATTGTCCGGGAGCTGTTGTCGAGCCGGCCGGTGATGGTCACATCTTTGCCTTCAAAGGACTGCGCCTGCTCGGGGTCGTCGAGGCGGAAGACCTGGCCGGAGCTGTCGCGCAGCATGAACTGCTCGCCGTTGCGCTCGACCGTTCCGCGGAACATTGCCGTCTGCGTCTGCTGAACCTGCGACTCCGGAGCCTGCGATTGGGTCAGAACTGCGCCGGACCCCGCGGTGTTGCCGAAAAAGGGGCTGCCCCATGCCAGCGCACAGACAAACACAAACGCGGTGAAAGCCATGCAAAGAATC
>JASIJX010000307.1 GCA_030049955.1 Acidobacteriaceae bacterium | reverse complement strand
GGGCTGGCCTTTACGCTGGCTTACACCTACGCGCACGCGCTCGATGACGCCTCAGGCTACGAGAGCGCCGTGGGCCGCACGGGACGCGTGCGCAATTACGTTCCGGGCTTCGAGTATCTGAACTACGGCAGCTCGGACTTCGATGCGCGTCAGCGGCTGGTGGCCTCCTACGTCTACAACCTTCCGTCGCCCGGGTTCCTCGCGGGCGATGCCGCGATGCGCACGGCATTTTCCGGATGGGCGATCGGCGGGCTCACGGTGCTGCAGTCCGGCTTCCCGGTGCCCGTGTACGAGCCGAGCGAGCGCTCCGGCTGGTGCGACGGCTACAGCTACTTCGGGTGCGGGGATGTGCCGGAGATCTCGACGGGTTCCATCGCGCGGCTGAACGTGCGTGCGCCCGGCAACCAGTACTTCGACGCCACTCCGTTTTCGACCGAGCCGGAGGGAACCTTCGGCAACACGCCGCGAAACTTCTTCCATGGGCCGGGCTTCGATTACACCAATCTGCAGCTCTCGAAGAATCTTTATTTCAATGGCGAGCGTAGCCGGTACGCTGAGCTGCGCATTGAATCGTTCAACGTCTTCAACCATGCGAATTTTGCTAACCCGAGTGGCAATTTTCTGAGCGGCAGCTTTGGGCGCGTGACCAGCGTGGTGCAGTCGGCCGATCCCAATGGCGACCCCTCGCCGGGGCGTGCAGTGCAGCTGGCCGGCAAGCTGTATTTCTGAATTTTTTGAGACCGGCCGACTGCGAGCACTAAGACACTGCCGGCCGGTTTTATAGCTATACCAGTGAGCTGCCCCCTCCCCCATTCCTGAGGATACCTATTTGATTCCATTGGGTTTATAGGTGCGAAGTGTCCGTATGTATCTGTGCCCCAGGGAGTTGTTTACAGCTATTTTGGAATCAATAGCTTAGCGAGGGGTGGGTGCGGCGGCTTGAACTTCGATACTTGCCATCCACTTGAGAGTATGCGCTGACGGGTGAAAATTTTCGGCAATGTTTTTAAAAAATTGCGGCGAGTTAGCGCCGCTCAAGCGGCGATAGCGAGCTAGCAGGTTAGCGGGTGCATTTGCTGCGATGCTCACCCGGACGCCGCCTGGCTCTGCTATAGATGGGGGTATGAAAAACTCTTCCGCGGGTGAGCGATGAGCAAATTGTCAACCGTTGTGGCCCTTCTTCTTTTCATTCCGGGCGCGTGCATTGCGTGGGCGCAGAAACCGGCGCTGGCGGCTACGCCGCCCATGGGCTGGAGCACGTGGAACCACTTTCACCGCGACATTTCCGATGCGCTGGTGCGGCGCGAGGCGGATGCGCTGGCATCGAGCGGAATGCGCGATGCCGGATATGTTTACGTGAACATCGACGGGGGCTGGCAGGGATATCGCGACGAAAAAGGCGTGCTGCACCCGAACAGCAATTTTCCGGACATGAAGGCGCTGGGCGAGTACATCCATTCGAAGGGACTCAAGTTCGGCATCTACTCCGGGCCGGGGCCGAAGAGCTGCGGAGGGCAGCCGACGAGCTACGGCTACGAAGCGCAGGACGCGCGCATGTTTGCCTCCTGGGGCGTGGATTTTCTTAAGTACGACCTGTGCAGCTATCGCGACATTATGAAGGAGCAGTCGCAGGGGGACGTAGAGAAGTCGGATGCGCTAATGAAGGACGCCTACGAAAAAATGCACAAGGCGCTTGAGGCAACGGGAAGGCCGATCCTTTTCAGCCTGTGCCAGTACGGGTGGGGCGCGGTGTGGACGTGGGGGCCGGAGGTGGGTGCGAGCATGTGGCGCACGAGCGGCGACATCAGCGACAGCTACGATCGCATGTCTCTGAATGGGTTTGGCGAGGCGGGATTGGAGAAATTCGCCGGGCCGGGGCACTGGAACGATCCAGATTTTCTCGAAGTGGGCAACGGCGGCATGACGGACGATGAGCAGAAGACGCACTTCAGCCTGTGGGCCATGCTGGCTGCGCCGTTGATTGCGGGCAACGACTTGACGGAGATGAGCGAGGAAACCAAAAGCATTCTGCTGAACAAGGAAGTGATTGCCGTGGACCAGGACGCGCTGGGCCGCGCGGGCGCACGCGCGTACAAGGCAGGCCCGCTGGAGGTGTGGGCCAGGCCGCTTGTGGGCGGAGCGATGGCCGTGGCGCTGTTCAACCGCACCAGCGGCGCGGCGCGCATGACGCTGAACCTGAAGGATGCGGGCTGGGAGGGTCCGGCTGCGGCGCGCGATCTGTGGGAGCACAAAGGCATTGGCGTGCTGAGCCCGGAGAGCGCGTTCACGGTGCCCGGCCATGGAGTGGTGATGCTGAGGCTCACGCATCCAGAGCCGTGAGCGGCGAGTTTCCCTCGATCAAATTCCTGAGGCAGTTTCGAAGGTCAATGGATCTAAAGCACCGGTCGTGCGTTAACTCATAGAAAACAAGGCAGAAGAATTTCGGAAAAACATTGCCGGGAATTATGCTCCGTTTCGGTAAGCTTGAGCCATTCGTACCGAAAATGAAGCGAGCACGGGAAAGGGCAATTGAATTTCCCATTACTTCTTCGGCCCATCATTGCGGGACATGCGCGGGCGCAGCGAAGAAGCGGCGGCCCGTGGCAAGCTTTGTGGGGAGGATTCTGTGCCGGAGGATCGGTCAGAAGAGGCTTAGACCGAAGCTTGTATCGGGGGCAAAGGGCAAATCGTCGAAATTCTGAGCGCGTTATTTGAGCGGCAGCTTCGGATCGGAGCTGCCGCTTTCATTTGTCGAGAGGTGCGCGCGACACCGTGGATGGCGGGACCGGAAACGGTGAAGAGCATGAAGAGAACAACTGGACGAACGACTGGACGGGGAAGCAAAAGTGGTGGCAAACGGCCCTCTGTGCCGAAGGGGCTGGATGAACTGAGCCGCGAGGCAGATGAGGCCATTCGAGAGACGAAGGGCGAAATCACAGGCCACCTCAAAAAGCAGGTAAAAAATGGCGTGCCAGGCAGCATGAAGCTGCTGGTGGATCTGGCGAAGTTGCGGATGGGAGCGGAAACAGCGGAAACAACGGAGAACGTAGACCGGCCGGGAGTGAGCCGGGCGGAGAAGTGGGGAAAAGAACTTAAGGAACTCGAGGGAGAGAAGCGGCGCGGCGACGAGGCAGGCGCAGATATCTCAACCGACGAGGCGCCAGTGAGCTGACGGCATGGCAGGGCAAAATCGGCTCCTGGCAGCGGGTGCGGCGGCTTCCGTGGGGAGCGGAAGCCGCCGCGCGGGCACGAGCTACGGTGAAGCACCGGGCAAGATGTGCGGCTAGGAACGGATTTCGGCTGGCGATAGCAAAGACCAGGGTAAAGACGACGGCGAGGACAGGAACGAGATGAAGCTCACGGGGGACGCGGGCATGGCCGGGAGGGTCAACGAGCAAATGGCCGGGGAGAAAATGACCGGGGGGAAGAGTAGCGGCGGGATACTAGCCGGCGGGAAGAGGATCGGTTGGCGCTGGGTTGGGTTGTGCGCGCTGCTGGCTGGGATGTCGCTGCTTGTACAAGGGGCGCTGGCGCAGGGAGTGACGACGACGACGGTGCAGGGCACGGTGTATCTGGCCAATGGACAGCCGGGCGCGGGGACCGTGGCCATTAGTTGGCCGGCGTTCACCACCGCAGCCGGGCAGGCCGTGGCTGCGGATTCGACGACGGTGACGATTCCGGCGGATGGGTTTGTGAGCGTGAATCTGGCGCCCAACCAGGGCGCGACGCCGGCCGGTGAGTTTTACACGGCCGTGTTTTACATGAGCGATGGCAGCACGAGCACGCAGTATTGGCTCGTTCCTGCGGCGGCGCAGGCTACGCTTGCGCAGGTGCAGGCGCAGGTGATGCCAGCAACGCAGGCTGTGCAGGCGGCGAGCAAGGCATACGTCGATCAGGCGATGTCGGAACTCAACCAGAGCGTGTTGACGGCTTCGGGCGGAACGATGATCGGGCCGCTGACGCTGAGCGGCGATCCGACGCAGGCAATGCAAGCTGCAGATAAGCACTACGTGGATGAGCAGGTGGCGACGCTGGTGCCGCTCAACGGCGGGAACATGACCGGCGCGCTGACCACGCCGGCCGTGAACGGCGTGGAATCACCAGCCGCCGCAAGCGCGCAGACGACGTTACAGGCGACGGTGAATGCGGCGGGAACGAACGGCGCGGTCGAGATTCCGCCGACGTACACGGGAACCGATACGTTCACCAACCCAAGCGGCGTGCCGGTACAGGATTTGCGGACGACGGGCGCGCAGCAGACTGAGCGCAGCGTGAAGGAGTTCGGCGCGGTGTGCGACGGGGTGACGGACGATACGAATGCGCTGCAGGCGGCGCTGAATTATGCGAACGCGCATGGCGTGTCGCTGACGATTCCGCAGGGCACCTGCAAGACGCATACGCTTATCTGGCATGGCGAATCGATTGGCGGGTTGGGCAAGCAAGTTTCGGCACTGATGGGGTTTCCGGGGCAGGACGTTTTGGCGACTACGATCGACGCCACCAACCTACTCTCGTATACGCGGCTGCACGATCTGACGATTTATGTTGACCAGAGCACGGATGTTTCGTGCACGCCGGCCGAGGGCCGCGCGCCGGCGGGTAGCTGCCAGGTGAACCGGCCGATGGAAACGAATTCGATTTTTTCGCCTGGCGCCAACGGGCTGACGGGAACAGCAGGCACCGGCGCGGCGTGGGCCGTGGGCAACTGCGCCATTGCCATGCCGGCTTCAACCGGCCTGGGCGGCAACGGGTTGAAGGTTGCGGTGATTGAAAACGTGGAGATTGCGACCACGGGCACCGATCCAATGGCGCAGTATACGGGCGCGCACTCTACGCACGCCTGCGGGATGTATCTGGCGCAGTGGCCGCAGTGGAGCGAATTCCGGAATATCGACATTCGCGGATTGAATACGGGCGTGGCGATTCCGGCGCTGACGGTACAGACGCCGGCAGGGCTTAATGCCGATTCGAACCGCTGGCAGAATGTGACCATTCAGGCGACGCACGCGTTTACGGCAGCGGCAGGATCGAATAACGTGCTCGATAACGTGGTGGCGATTGCAAGCAACTCCGCGGCGACTGGCGAGCCGCCGACGGGACTGGCGCTGGACCTGCCAAGCGGGCAGCAGGGATGGACGGTGCGCAATGCAGTGGTGATTCCGGCGTGGAATGCAGTGCAGCCGGCGCTGTCGGTGACCGCTTCAGGCGGCGCGGTCACGGCTGTTGCCGTGGGGCCGGAGCTGGGATTGGGCTGGGATCCCTATGGGACGACGGTGCAGCTCACGTTCAGCGGAGGCTGTACAGCTCAAGCTGTGGCCGCAGTGAACAGCAACGGGTCCATTGGTGCAGTGACGGTGACGCAGGGCGGAGTGGGTTGCTCGTCGACGACTACGGCGAGCGTGAACGCCGCGGGTACATGGGACACGGCCGCGCCAGTGAATCTGATCGGCGGCCAGAATATGACGTTTTTTGCCGGAAATCTGCTGAAGGGCAACGGCGGCTATACGGTGTGGAATGCCGGCAATTCGGCCAGCTACGGCACGCAGTTGAATGGCGGCGGAGGAACGTTGCCTGGCGGCGGCACGTACGTTGCGCTGACGGGCACGGCGAAGGTGGGCTCGGCGTTTCCGGTGGATCAATTCCCGGGAGCGGATATCGGAGCCAAGCTGCAGGCCTGCGTGAATGCTCTGAACACGAGCTACGGCGGGACCTGCGACGCGCGCAACTTTACCGGCAGCCTGACCATGGCGTCGAGCCTGACGATTTCGACTTCGAACACGAGCATCCTGCTGCCCTGCGCGACAATTACGACGGCAAATCAGATCATTGTGACGGCAGGAACGCGGAATGTGAGTCTGCACGGGTGTGCGCTGCGCGGCGGCAGCGCGGCCAATGGGAGCGAGGGTGGCACTGTGCTGGCGTATTCGGGTACAGGTGCTGCGCTCCAGGTTGGCGATCCGACGTATACCACCGATACGCCCGGCTTCCATCTCGATAACGTCGCCATCAACATTACGGCTGCAACCAGCGCCACAGCGCAGGCCTTCAGAGCAGATCGCACGCAGGAACTCGATCTCGAGAGCGTGTATTTCCTGGGCAACGCCAACCAGACGGGCATGACGCTCGACGGGACGGGCAATTACACCGGCGGAACTTTTCTCGATAACGAGTTCACCGGCTTCCAGACAGCGGTGAATGCGATTGGGCACCAGGTGGCGAATGCGGCTACAACCGACTGGATGAACGCCAGCACCTTCGTGAGGCTGCACATCGACTGCCCGACTTCGAGCGGCAATCCTATCGCGGGCACCTATGGCATCAATCTGCAGCAGGGCGATGGAAATACGTTCACCGGCGGCGATGTGGAGGGCTGCGCGACGGCGCTGCACCTGGGCGTGAATGCGCAGAACAACACGATCGTGGGGCTGCGCAACGAGAACTCCACGCAGCAGGTGGTTGCCGATGCCGGCAGCAAGTACAACAACTGGATGACGGGCGGCACGATGTTCACGGGCGAGCTGACCGACAATGGCACGCGCAACAGCTTTCTCGACACGTTCCATCGCAGCTTTAACGGCATGAACGGCGACTGGTACGGCAGCCAGCAGGATGCGACCGTAACCAACCACTATCGTCTCGGAACCGGCAACGGCAACGAGCGCGGCCTGGAGGACGAGTACCAGACCGATTACGGCTACCGGTGGGAGATCGGATTGGGCGATGGCACGTCGGGCGAGCAGTTCTACAACCTTACCGATCTGCTGAACAATGTGCAGAGGGTGAGCGTGGGGCAGTATCTGAGCGCAACGCCCAATGTAGTGACCAATGCGGTCGTGAACAACGGTGGCTGCTACAGCTCGTCTACGGCGCCCACGATTGCTTTCGCGGGCGGCGGAGGGACTGGCGCTGCGGCGACGGCAAATATGGCGGCTACTACGTCGCTGAGCTGCCCGGGCGGCTACACGGTTTCGAGTGTCACTATCGCCTCCGGCGGAAGCGGATACACGTCGCAACCGACGATGAGCTTTACGGGATCGAACCAGACCACTGCGCCGAATGCGGTTGCGGAGATTACGCCGGCGGGAAGCACCAACAACCAGACGGTGATCAATGCGGCGGGCACGGGCGCGGTGGTGCTGAACGGGTCTAATAATTCGGGCACGGGCGGCGTGGTCTTCGGCTCCGGCGGCGCGAGCGAGACTACCGTGGCGACGGTCGACGACGCGGGTGACGCGCAGTTCAACGGCACGCTGCAGGTGGGCGGCACTGCGCAGAGCACTGGAACCATGACGGTGCGCAACAACGCGAATGCCGAGGTGGACTATTATTTGTGGCCCGGCCAGAGCGCAACTCAGAAGGGCTCGTTTACCTA
>JASIJX010000306.1 GCA_030049955.1 Acidobacteriaceae bacterium | reverse complement strand
GCTACGTTCAGCGTGCCGCGCAGCTTGTTCACCACCAGCGTCGCCAGCGCCTCGCCCTCAACATCCTCGGCGATGATCACCAGCGGCTTGCCACCGCGTGCAACCTGTTCGAGCAGAGGGAGCAGATCCTTCATCGCGCTGATCTTCTTCTCATAGATCAGGATGTAGGGATCGTCCAGCACTGCTTCCAGGCGCTCCGCGTCCGTCACGAAGTACGGGCTCAGGTAGCCGCGGTCGAACTGCATTCCGTCCACGGTCTCGAGTCCAGTGTGCATCGTCTTCGACTCTTCGATCGTGATCACGCCGTCCTTGCCAACCACCTTAACGGCGTGCGCAATGATCTCGCCAATCTCCGCGTCGCCATTGGCCGAAATCGTGCCCACCTGCGCCACCGAGCCCTCGTTCACCGGCTTCGAAAGCTGGCCGATCGCGCCACCTTCAGCCCACTTGCCGTCCTTGTCGCGCACGCCCACAACCGCCGTCACGGCCTTCTCAATGCCGCGCTTCAGCGCCGTCGGGTTCGCGCCGGCCGCAACCGTCTTCACGCCTTCGCGGAAAATAGCCTGGGCCAGGACTGTGGCAGTTGTCGTCCCGTCGCCGGCTACGTCCGAGGTCTTTGAAGCAACCTCGCGCACCAGTTGTGCGCCCACGTTCTCCAGCGGGTCCTTCAGGTCAATCTCTTTGGCCACCGTCACGCCGTCCTTGGTGATGGTGGGCGAGCCAAACTTCTTCTCGATGACGACATTGCGCCCCTTCGGGCCCAGCGTCGCCTTCACTGCGTCCGCCAGCGTGTTCACGCCGCGCAGAATCGCCTGACGGGAATCTTCACCGTGCAGAATTTGCTTTGCCATTGCTCTCTCTCCTGGAGGTTTCAGGGGTCAGGGATCAGGGTTCAGTACCATGAATCCGCAATCGACCCGTAAATTCTGTTTCTACCGTCATCGCCCGAGGTCATTTGAAGTTCATTGGCAGCAGGAATCTCATTTGATCCCTAACACCTGAAACCTGACCCCTGGCGCGCCAGCACCCGCCTACTTCTTGATAATCCCGAGGACTTCTTCCTCGCGCATGATCAGGAACTCCTCGCCGTCGATCTTGATCTCGGTGCCGGAGTACTTGCCGAAGAGCACGCGGTCGCCCGGCTTCACATCCAGCGGGAAAACCTTGCCCTCGTCATTCGACTTGCCCTTGCCCACGGAGACCACCTGGCCTTCCTGGGGCTTTTCCTTCGCGCTGTCGGGGATGATGATGCCGCCCCGAACTGTCTCGGTCTCCTCCACACGACGAACCAGAATGCGGTCGTGGAGCGGGGTGAACGTAGTGGTCGTTGCTGTTGCTGCCATCGCTTCGTTTCTCCTTCACGCGCCCGCCAGACGCAAGCCCGGCCAGCGGTATTTGAGTGGAATAAAAGAAAATCTGAGAGTTTGAGCCGGAAGCTGCAGAGCCTCCAACCCGCCCGCCAACAGCAGCCCTGCCGGCGGTATGCTAGCAATCACATCTTCCAAGTGCTAAAGATAGGCAATCCGACTGCACCTGTCAAGAGGGAAAAACTAAATATGAGTGTATTACACTAATATTTCATTATTTTTTACGGGAAGATTTGCCATCGCGAGCCTCGATCCACTTCTAAATCTGGAACCTCCCCTTATCGACCATAAGAGTCTGGGTGTATTCTTCTCTCCATTGTTATAGGCTCCTCCAAAAGGGGCACTCGTCACCCACCCTTTTGCTCCGTTTCAATCGTTGGAACTCGGCACATCTGTGCGACCCCATTCCAATCCATGGAGGAAACCCGAATGAACAACAGCATCAAGACACTTCTGCTTACGGCTGCCGCCTCCGGCCTGCTCGCCGGTACCACGGCCGCGCGTTCCAGCGTGCTTCCGTCATCCGGAACTTCAACCACCCTGATGGCGGGCCAAACCTCCTTTGGCAGTTTCAATGCCCAGACGCAAAAGCATGCCTGTAAAGGGCAAAACAGTTGTAAAGGGCAAGGCGGCTGCAAGAGCGGCGATAACGGCTGCAAGGGCAAGAATAGCTGCAAGGGTAAGGGCGGCTGCGCTACGGACGGCTCCAAAAAATAGTTGCTCCGCGACGGCCACGCGTATGGTCTGAATCACAACGGTCTGATCACGACCATCGCTTTAACAGGCGGCGTAGGTTTCAACCGCACCTGCGCCGCCGGTCTTCCTGCCTTAGGAGCACACCATGCCAGCCAATCGCTTTAACGGCTTCACGGATTATGGCGTTGGAATCGGCCTTCGCGTTCCGCATTACAATCACATCCTCGCGCGCAAACCGGTCGTTGACTGGTTCGAAATCATCTCCGAGAACTACATGGTCGATGGCGGCCGGCCCATGGAAGTTCTCGACAAAATCCTCGATCAGTACAAAGTCGTCCAGCACGGCGTCTCAATGTACTTCGGGTCCGTCGATCCGCTGAACCGCGAACATTTGAAGCGCCTGAAAGCGCTCGTTCGCCGCACCAGAACTCCCTGGCTGAGCGATCACCTCTGCTGGGGATCGGTGGACGGCCGTTACACCCATGACCTCCTGCCTATGCCCTACACCTGGGAAGCAGTCGAGGTAACGGCAAGCAAGATCCGCCAGGTCCGCGATTTTCTTGAAGTTCCCGTAGTCGTCGAGAACGTATCGAGCTACGCTGAGTTCCACGCTTCGGAGATGACGGAGTGGGAGTTCCTCACCGAGGTCGTGGAGCGCGCCGACTGCGGCATCCTGCTCGACGTGAACAACATCTACGTCTCTTCGCGCAACCACAGCTTCGACCCGTTCACCTATGTGAATTTCGTCGCTCCCGAGCGCGTAGCGCAAATTCACATCGCCGGCCACAGCAAGTTCGAAAAGTACATCCTTGACACCCACGATCATCCGGTCTTGCCTGCCGTCTGGAAGCTCTACGCCCGCGCCATCGAACGCTGCGGCCCCACGGCCACGCTTCTCGAGTGGGACGACAACATACCCAGCTTCGATGAAGTCCACGCCGAGGCGCTCAAAGCCGTTCGCTACCTGCAAGCGGCTACGACGGCCGCACACGGCAAGGCCATCGGCGCAGTCGAAGCCGCAGCCATCGAACTCGCGGCCGCTCGGGAGGCGCAGCCATGAGCGAAGCGATTAAACTTGCAGCCCCGATCGAACTTTTAGCCATTCAGCGCCGCATGGCCGCAGCCGTCATGCATCCATTGACGCGCGGCTATGCGATGCCGCAGCGCCGCCGCGATGGCGCTTCAAACATTGCCGAAGCCGAAGCCATCATCCGCCCCAATGACCGGCTCACCTCCTTCGAGCGGTTGGAAATCTACAACCGGCAATATTGGTTCCGTCTCTTCACCTCATTTGAAGAGGATTTTCCCGGCCTGGAAGCGATCCTCGGCCGCGCCAAATTTGACCGTTTAATGCGCGAATATCTAACCGACTGCCCCTCGGAATCATTTACGCTGCGCAACCTGGGCTCGCGTCTCGAAGCGTGGCTTCGTGCTCATCCCGAGCACATCGAGCCGCACGTCGAACTCGCCCTCGACATGGTGCAACTCGAATGGGCTCACATCGAGGCATTCGACGCCGAGGAGCGCCCACGCCTCCAAGCCGGACAACTCGCGTCCATCGGCGAAAACTCAATCCTCCACCTGCAACCCTACCTGCGGTTGCTTGCGCTCAAGTATCCGGTCGACGACCTGCTTCTCGCTGTGCGCAGCGCAGACAGCAGCAGCGCCTCAAGCGCCAACAACGCCAGCACCAACAACGCGAGTAACGCCCGCAAGCGCCGGCATGTGCGCCGCACCGCGGCCCTCGCGCCGGAACCAATCTGGCTCGCGGTTCACCGGCAACAAAACACCGTCTGGTACAAGCGGCTGATCGAGGAGGAGTTTCGTCTGCTCTCCGCGTTGGCCGCCCGCCGGCCGCTCGGCCCGGCAATCGACACAGCATTTGCATCGAGCGTCATCCCCCAGGAACAACGCCCGGCTTTCCTGCAGCAGAACTT
>JASIJX010000305.1 GCA_030049955.1 Acidobacteriaceae bacterium | reverse complement strand
AACTTGCGGCAGCCGTTCATTTCGTTTCACAACTGCTGATTCGCTAACTCGTTGACTTGCTGTTTCTAGAACCTGAAGCGCGCCATGAACTGAAAGGAGCGCATGGCGCCCACCGAGCTTACCTGGCCGAAGGTCGGTGAACCGACCGTTGTGTTCACGCCGGTATATTGCACCGTATTGAAGACGTTGTCGATGGTTGCGCGGATTTCCATGCTGCGCGTCTCGGGCAGTTGCACTGTCTTTGAAAGCGACATGTTGTTCTGGAGTGTTCCGGGGCCTTCGATGGAGTTGCGCGGCGCGTTGCCGAAGGCGTTGCAATAGCCCGGCGTGTAGGAAGGCGACTGATACGCGCTGGTGTTGAACCAGCGCTGCAGCGAACCGCCTCCTGCCGTGATCGAACTACCGGGAAGGCGGTCTGCGCGCAGCGAGCCGGCCGTACCGCAGGTGACGCCGATACTGGTGGGCGTGAGCGCGGGCGTGAGCCATCCCCCGCTGGCGAAGGTGAAAGTGCCGGAGATTGAGAAGCCCTCGAGAATGTGATTGGACACGCCCGAAGTGGCCCAGGCGCGGCCTTCGCCGAATGGCAGTTCGTAAAGGTAAGTGCCGCTGACGGAGTGGCGCGGCTGCAGGCTTGAGTTCCCTTCCTCGGCCGCCAGATCCTGCCAGTTCTGCGCCACGGAGCCGGAGCTGGTGCCATTCACCGAAGTTGAGGCATCGATGGCGTGCGCGTACTCGTAGTTGGCGCCCATTGCGATTCCCTTCGAAAGGCGCTTGTTCACGCGAACCGTAGCGGCGCTCATTTTGTAGAAGCCTTCCGGCTGGTCGTAGTTGAAAATTAACCCCGTCGGATCGGTGAGCGGGCTGTCGGGCAGCGCGCGCGGCGCGCTCTCCATGTCCATGTGGTTGGCCTTGGAGCCGATGTAGCCAAGGTTCATTACGATGCCCAGCGGCAGAGTCTTTTGCAGATCAAGGTTCCAGGTTTGCACGTAGGGCAGGCCGTAGTGCGGATCGAGTGCGTAGTTGCCTATCTGCGCCGGACTCGGAAATCCATTGGCGAGGGTGAAGCAGGTGGCTGTCTGCACGCAGGCTGTCGAGGGCGAGTTGTTCACCGCTGCCACGTTGGTTTGCTCATCGACGAAGGGCGGCTGGTGGGCCATGGTGTTGGCGAAGGTGGCGTACTCGCCCACGGTGTAGTTCATGCCAAAGCCGGCGCGCAGGACGGTCTGCTTTGGCAGGCGCAGCGCCAGGCCCACGCGCGGCGCGAATGCCTTGTGCCACGGATAGACGAGCGAAGCGGGAAGATGGAGGCCGCTCACCGGACCCACGGCGCCGCTCAGCACCTGGGCCTGCTGGGTAAAGCCCGCATCGGGATCGGTGTCGACCATGGCGAGACGGCCGTATTTTTCCGTGTAGGGCGCGTAGAACTCGTAACGCAGGCCGTAGTTGAGCGTGAGGTAAGGCAGCACGCGCCAGTCGTCCATGGCGTAGGCGTCATATACGTTATCGCGCAGGTAGCTTTTGGCCACGGCGGAGTTGAGGGTGCTGGACTGCGGCAGGCCGAGCAGGAAGTCGGCAAGCGAGGAGCCGGAAGGCGAGCCGGAATTGGCTGCTGACGGGTTCTGGGTGAAGAGGCCGGTGAAGGTAAAGCTGCCGGTGGCATTGAGTCCGGCGAGGAAGTCGCGGTGCACGCGGCGGTAATCGCCGCCGAAGCGGAGGTTGTGCTTGCCGTGGATCCAGCTCAGGGTTTCCGAGGCCGAGATGGTCTGCGAAAGCGAGAAGTTGGGCTCGACATCATTGAGGCCGGAGAAGTTGCTCAGAGTGACGCCGGGCAGGCCGTAGTTGAGCGGCACCTGGTTGGGAACCAGAATCCCTGCGTTTCCGGCCGCATTATTGGCGGTGTTGGTGAAGAAGTTTATAGTGTGGCTGTTGCTGCGGTTCCAGCCTGTTGTAAAGATGCTGGTGATGCGGTGGTAACCCACGGTGTAGCCAGCCTGCAGCGAGTAGGAGTCTGAAGCGTTCTTGCCGCCGAGCTGCGGGAACATGTTGACGTCGTCTGCGGCCGAGTGCGCCCAGTTGTAATTAAAGTTGATGCTCTGGCGAAGCCCTTGCGTGGCCGAACCGCCGCGCCGGCCGCCTCCGAATCCGCCGCGGCCGCCGGGCTGCGTGGCGTTGGCGCCCAGGCTGCGCATGTAGCGAACGCCGGCCTGCGTGCTGTTGGTTTGTGCGGTGGTGAGCAGGTGGTAGTTGTAGTTGTCGATGGCGCTTGCGCCGGAGAGATTGGGCTGCGGAAAGTAGCTGAGCAGCGCCAGGGCCTGGGGCGAGATGGACTGGTACGGCAGGCCCGAGGTTGGAATCGCGTTCACGACCGGCTGGCCGTTAATGACGGCGGCAAATTGCTGGCCGGTGACGGGGTTGTAGATGGCGGGCAAGCCGGCGGCGGAAAAGTCGCCGCCACGCTCGGCGAGCGAGGGCACTGTGGCGTAAAAGTCGTCGGGGCTGGAGCTGCGCTGGCCGGAGAGCGTGAAGAAGATCGTGTCTTTGCCGCTGGGCTTGAAGAGGCCGGGGATGTAAGGCTCGGTCATCAGCGTTGCGCCGAAACGGTTGGCGCCGTACGGCGGCTCGATCTGTTCCTGCCCGCGCAAGGGGAATGGCAATGCATTCAGCGCCGAATTGTTGCCGGTCCAGAAGATTGCGCCATGCGGCTGGCCGGGATTGAAGCCGCGGAAATTTCCGCGGCCGCCGCCGAAACCGCCGCGCCCGCCGCCACCGCCAAAACCTCCGCCGCCTCCACCAAAGCCGCCTCCACCGCCGCCAAAGCCACCGCCGAATGCTCCGCCAAAACCTCCACCGAAACCGCCGCCACCGGCGAAGCCGCCGAAGAGGCCGCCCGAGCCGGGCATCTGGCCGCCGTTCTGCGCGCGGTAGGTTTCAAGCGCATCGCGCAGCCTGTCGATATCGACACCGGCGAGCGGGCTTACCTGCCCTGACTGGCCGCTGATGGTCACCGAGTCGCCGCTGAAATCGGAGTTGGAGGCCACGGTGGGCAGCTCTGCGCCTGCCTGGCCGGCCGAGCCTGCGCCGGTTTCGGTGTCAGAGCTAACTGCGCTGATCAGGCTCAGGTTCTCGGGCATGTTTCCGGCCATCTGCTGAATGGCCTGCTGGATATTGCCCATGCCGCCCTGTGCATCCTCGCGAGCCTGTTGCTGTTCCTGCTCCTGATTCTGCTGGGCGGCGCGCGAGGCCAGGATCAACTGGAAATCGACGGTGCGGTCGCGGCCGGTCGCGTTGAGCACCGCTTCGCCGGATTGCGAGGCAAAAGCTGCAAACTGCGTGCGGATGACATAGCGCCCGTTTTGCGGGATGAGAAGCGACCAGATGCCGCGGATGTCGGTGGTAGTTGAATAGCGCTTGCCGGTGAGCGTGTTTTGCGCGATGACCGTGACGCCGGGCAGCGGGATGTTGCCGCTCTTGATGACGCCGTGCAGACGGCCACCGGCGATGGGGTCAGCCGTGGAGGAAATGGACGCTGGCGCGGGCTGGGCTGGACTGGGAGAAGCGGCTGGCGCCGGACTCGGAGATGCGGGTTGCGCCGTACTGGGAGAAGAGACAGGGCCGGCCGACTGCGGAGCGTTCTGCGCCGCTGCTTGTGCAAATCCGGCAACAAACACTCCCACTGCAAGCGCGCCCGTTAAAATCAGCCCCCGCATTCACGGTCCCCCATCTATTCATAACCACTCATAGCCCTGCTCTGTCTTCTTCTGACGGCTGATACCGCACCCAGGTTTACCGCGATGGCCGCAGAGCGAGTGAAGGCGGCAGCGCCGCGTCACTCGTGAGTTAACCCGCTGCAATTATTCTTCGTGATTTCCACATTGCGTTCCCACTCCGCGCATGTTAACCATTGAATTAATAATTCTTCGATTGCTACCAAGCAAGTAAATGGTAGCCCGGGGACGAGGGATTCTACATGGCAATTAGAATCGGCACCACGATCCGTACATTCCGTCTTCAAAAAGGGCTCTCCCAGGGCGATATCGAAAAGAAGACCGGACTGCTCCGCTGCTATCTGTCGCGCGTGGAGAATGGCCACACGGTTCCTTCGCTCGATACGCTTTCAAAGATCGCCGAGGCCCTCGATCTGCCCATCGCGCAGTTTTTCTCCGACGACTCGCTGGGCCGGCAGTTCAACACCCAGAAGCTTTCCGATGACGAGCTGCGTTTCCTGACGCAGATTCGCCGCTACTCAAACAACCTGAACGAGAGCGACCGCAAACTGCTGTTGGCGATGGTGAAGAAGTTCGCGGCTACGGCTGTGCGCTAGGGCCGATACATGGGTTTCCCGCCCTTGCGCCAGAAGAAAAGCGCAAGGACGGGGCACGGGATTCTTCCTGTGCCGGCGCGCTTTGTGTCTACGGCTGGGGCGGCGCCACGTGCGCGATGTAGAAACCGAAGAGCACCAGCAAGCCGACCATCATGACCAGTGAGATGCGCAGCCGCGTTTGAAAGGTGCTGCGCGGCGAGCCGATGCGCGGCACCAGCGGCGTGGCCATCAACAGGCCGCTTGAGAATCCGCCCAGGTGCGCCATGTTATCGATTTCCACGCCAAAGTGGGTGACAGCGGAGCCAAAGCTGATGGAGAACCCGATGATCAGGTTGATGGCGGCGAAGTAGATCACCGA
>JASIJX010000304.1 GCA_030049955.1 Acidobacteriaceae bacterium | reverse complement strand
CACAACAGCAGATTGAATCCGGATGAATCCGCTGGTATCCGATGCAAGGGCCGAGCCAACACGAAGCATCTGCACTGGCTCGACCGAATGGAGCAAAGTGCGCAGTGCATCGTAAGGGTCGGATTGTGCGACGACGACCGGAGCCTGGTCGATGCGCACGTCGAGCATGGTTGCGTTGCCGGCTTGCGCCACTGGCGGTGGAGGCGGAGCGTTCCACGGTTGCACTGCAGTCGCCGGTTTCATTTCCAGCACGGTGTCGCGCAGTACGGTTAGCACGGTTTCCGGATCGGAGACCGCCTGGGATGAGTAAAAATCTGTATCGGCAGGAGCCAGCGAGGCGAGGCTGCTTACGTCTTCCGCAGTCTGCGGGGAAACGCCTGGTTTCCGGAGGAGCACGCGCTCTTCCCGATAGGTCTGGGGTGAGCGGTAAAGATCGCTCACGGCTGAAGCATACTGCTTCATCTCCGTGACGTTCTGCTGGACCCAATAGCTGCGGAAGTATGGCGACGGGACGAGCTTCTCCAGGTTGAGCACCATGCGCAGATCGCCCTGCGTGCCGGAGGCTTGCCTCACGCTGTTGGCATACCACACTTCGTCGGTAAGGCTGCGTTCACTCGATGACTGCAGGCGATCGAGAACGCCGGCGATAAGATCTTCCCTGGTGCCGACAATCATCCAGCCGTTCATCGCGGCGAATGCGGCGCTGCGTTTCGATTGCGGGTCCTGGCGGACGTAGAACTGCGCGGAGCCCTCACTGCGCTGGTCGAACTTTGAGCGCAACTGCCAGAGCGGTGTGTTCTCCACGTCGTGCTCACTCATGCGGGTGACGTAGAGGAATTCGAGATTGCCGATGTCGTAAATTGCAAGGCAGCTTTGCGTGCCGGCCACGGAGTTCAACAGGGAATCGTTGGTGCGGATTCCTGCGGCTGCCGAGAAATCATCTTGCGCTTGCGACAGACGCTGAAACAGGCGGGAGCGGCTGAATTCCTGATAGTTATCTCCAGCGAGCCAGGCGCGCTTTTCGGCAGATTGGTTCCAGTCCTTGAGAAGAGAGGAGAAATCCTTGGCCTCTATGTAGAGCAAGGCGCCGGTCGGCATCAGCGATGGAAGTTGCGGTGCTTGCAATTGCCCCATCTGGCCTGCGGCCCAGAAGGCGGCAGCGCCGAATGCCAGGGCGGAAATCGTGCTCACGAGGATGCGCTTCATGGCTGCTCCTCCTTGCCGGTGAGTTGTAACGTCGAGAACGGCAGTCCTGGAACAAGTCGCGGGCGCACCAGCCGGTCCTGAACTAATTCCTCATGAACGTTGGGTACGCGCTGATCGTTTTGCGCCTCGCGTGATAATTCCTCCGCGAGACGTTTCTGCTCGAGTTCGAATGGCTTGCGAAGAGATGGATCCTGCAAGGTACTCAGAGCCGATTGCACAATAGAGGAGGCTTGGCCGAAGTCGCGGCGCCGTTCTTCTGCGCGAACGGCAAGCAGGAAGAATCGGGCAGCATCGGCGGGTTTCAGGGACGCGATGGTTGGCGCCGGCTGCTGATCTGTTGAGGAGGGCGAGCCGTTGTTGAACGCCGAATATTCAGGCTGGCCATAACCATTCGAGGATTGAAGCAGGGGCTCGGCAGCAACCAGCGCGCGCGAGTCCATTTCCGCGTTGAATGCTGCCCAGATGTAGTCGAGTCGAATCTCTCCGTCCGAGGGTGCGATGGATAGGGCATCACGAAGGAGACGCTCGCGCGTCTTCGCATCGGACGTACAGGCAGCGGCAGCAGCGCGGACGGTTACAAAGAAGGGCTTGTCTGCCTCAGCCGAGGTTGGGCAGACAGTTTGCGCAATAAGCTGCAACTCAGCACTACCACTGCCGGCCGTGCCGTGGCCTTTGAGCGCATGCGCAGCGGCAATACGATCGCCATATGATGCTTTGGGGTCGGCTGCCACAGCATTGAGCAACCCAAGCGCTCCTGTATCGGCTCTGTTGACGGCGTGCAGAGCCGCACCGAGCCTCACGCGATAGCCGGCGTTCCAGGGAGCATCTTCAACGAGTGATCGAAGAAAGGGAATCGCTTCGGATGGTCTCTGACGTTCTTCGAGCAGATGCGCGGCGGCGTCTGTGTCCGCATCCATATCGCCGCTCACGAGGGTCATGCGCTTCAGGAGCTCGACGGCGCCCGCAGTATCTCCGTCGTCAAGGCGAATGGCCGCCAGCCCAAGAAAGTTAGGCGCAGAAAAATCGCGCGTGGCCAGCGCACGCTCGTACACGAAACGCATCACATCGCGTTTGCCGGTGTCATTGAGATGAGCTGCCGCATTTTGCAGGTCACTGAGCGCCGGCGTCTGGTTCCCTGGCTTGCCCCATTCAGCGAGACGCTGGCCGAGTGTTCCATCCGCTTCGGCAACCATAAGAATGTTAGGCAGCCACTCATTCGACAGGAGCATCTGCGCAGGAACCTGCGCAAGCAAGTCGTGTGCTGCCGCGAACTTCTTTTCCTCGATCAACGCCGTAACCAGATGCTGCCTTGTTCCGTTGAGGCTCCACTGAGCCTCGCTAGGGTTCTTTTCGGCCCTCTTTTCCTCGAGGTCAAGGACGCGAGTAAGAAGCGTGCTGATCTCGTCATTCCGAATCCATCGAGTGCCGGATGGCCAACTGCTGTTGATCAGCGACTGCAGCAGCCCTTCCTGATCGGCTGCGCTGCCGGTGATGGAGATGAGCCAGTCGGCGGAGTCGCCATTGGCGTGGTATGCGGCTTCGATCAGCGGTTGCGAGAGATAATCGCCGTTGCGCCGGATGTAAGCTCTCAGCAGTTCATCCACTTGCAGCCGAATAGA
>JASIJX010000005.1 GCA_030049955.1 Acidobacteriaceae bacterium | reverse complement strand
TTCCGCTATCCAACCCATCCCGCCTTCGATTTCGCGGAGTTTTATGAGAGGCTCTGGAAGCTCGGCTTCGCCATTTATCCGGGCAAATTATCCCATGAAGCGTGTTTCCGCATCGGCACGATTGGAAGGATCACGGTCGCGGATATAGAAGGGTTACTTGCGGCAATTTATCAAGTCTTGCAGGAGCTGGGAGTGAGTGGGCATGAAGTCAACGATCTCCAATTGAGGCGATGATTTCCGACCTCGCGCGTTGTCGCGTGTCCACTCCGCTGTTTTGGGAATTTATTGAAAAAGTTAACTACTAAGGTTGCGGTGCAGTGTCGGTTTCTTGATCGCGTCGCGTTGGGTCTTGCTGGAAAACGCCACTCGAGAAGTGCGAAGCTTGCTCTCGAGTGGCTTCCGTTTCAGCTTTGACTATGATTTGCGCCGTAGGTGAATGAGAGCCTAGAGATCCTGAAGAATTTCGGATTCGATTAGGGGATGCTGAAATTACATGCTTCACTGCAACTTCGAAGGAGCAAGGGGCTGAATCGTGGCAAGAAGGTGGAGTTTCCTTTCGGCTATCTGGAGAAGGTCTATACAGAGAAATACTGGCAGTCGATGCTGCCGATGGGCGAGCGGCCGAGGCAGCCATATACAGTGGTGCACGAGCTGGATGAAGCCGGGAACCGTCTTCTGAACGGCCCGGAGGAGCGTTAATTAGAGCGCGTGCGGCGCGCCGAGGAATCTGGTAAATAAGTGAAGGTGTTCGGTGATTGCTCTCGGAATCGCTATACCTTAGGGCGGCGCCCCCAAAATGGCCTAATCTGGTCGATAACCCCCAGTGAGATGTTGGGGAACATGTGTTTCCCCTGGTTCGCTGTCGTTTTTCTGCGAGACCTTTTTGGGTGCCGGCGGGTCGACCAATCGAAAGTAACTTTTTCTGGTTACCTGTCTTGGAGCGGCAGGCGAGGTTGAGCGAGCGGCCGCGGGGCTCAGAATCGAGTCAGAAATAGCCCTGACCTGGAAGCCTTTCAGCAGTCCTTAACCGTGCCGACCCTTTACATGGATTGTCCATCGCGTTCAGGTTGTCAGACGCTGTTGAAGACGCCGCGCGACAACGGTGCCAGCCGCACCCAAAAACAGGATTCCAACCGCGAGGAGTCCACCGATGATCAGAGGGATTGCTGCAGCGATCAAAACCGCGTTCCCGATTGTCTTCATGACGAAATCTTGACGCCGGACTCAGCCTGTGTCAAATGGGGACGAGCCGCTATTAGGCAGGTAACGATGGGTGTGCATGGGTGCAGGGCAGGTAGCGCATGGGGTTGGCTGGGCTTTGATCTCCCTCGAAGAACATCGTCGAGTGAGTCAAGGCCGGTATGCGCCGTGCACGGCTCGAAGGCTGACGCATCGGACGCCTGCCGCTCGATCTTGATCGTGATGCCATCTTCCGTGATCGGCAGCGCGGTCTCAGTCTCGGTCAGCTGGCGAAAAACTATGGTGCCTCCCGGGCTACCATCCACCGCGCGCTCCGCGAGCACGCTCCAACTACACAGAAAGAGGTCGCAGGATCGATGAATCTGCAGCTGTTCTGCCTGCATGGATGTTGTTGTCAGCCGCCTTCGGCTTCATGATCGGCGACGCCTGCGGCGATAACCGCCGTCATCGGAAGTGTCTCGAGGAGGCCAATGAGGACCTACGCGCTGAACTCGAAGAAAGGGTGGACACCGCCCCAGGGCCGATCCATCAAGAGCTCAAGCACCAGCGCGGCGTCCACCACGATGTCCACAAGCAGATTACCGCCGTTTCAAAAGCCCTCCAAAAACACCCCTCCTAAACTCCACGAAATCAACGGCCGGATCTCCACGATCCGGCCGTTCTATAAGAAGGTGTGGATTACGAAACACACTGCAGAAACTCCGCACCGCGGGTTCAATATCTGCTGGGCTGGAACCTGTCAAAATATTAAGCCGGCTTTTTCGGTGGAGATCCGCTTCCCGGAACCAAAAGCCCGAACAAGACTGGGAATCTCACTTCGGATGCGCAGCTTCCCATGCCCGCACTTTCGGGCGGGCGGCATCGAAGAGACGTTCGTAATTCCCTTTGCGCACCTTCTCGCTTGCATCCTCGCTCAGCTGCTTCCATAGCGGATCATATTCGTAATACACCTTCATATATGCGTCTTGGCTCTTCGGAGCCACTTCATCCGTGCCAAAAAGAAAACGATCAGGATAGCGATTAATCAGATCGGCAGCAATCCTTGTAGATTCAGGCGTTGCAACGATGTACTTTGCTACTTCGTCCCAGGAAATATCGAAATAGACATTGCTCAACGCGGGATCTCCCAGTATTTCTGCCAATGCGGCTGCATGATTCTTTATCGGGCGGACCACTCGCCCCATACCGGTGTGCGCCCAGATGATGGTGGTGTGGGGGTGTCGCTTTAGAAGGGCCTTCATCTGATCGAGGTATGCGGGCTTTGCGATCTCTTCAGAGGGCGAAGCCGTGTCAAAGTTGAACCCACCCTTCCCGAATGGCACGTCCATATCGTTGTGGATGATGACGACAAGACCAACCTCTGCGGCGAAATCCAGGATCCTATCGAGTGCGGGGTTCATCAGCGAAGCGGTTTCGCCGGCAATTTTGGCAGAGACGAACTCCTTGTGAATCGTAAACTCACCGATTCCAGAGAAAACTCCTGGAAAGGTCTGAAGAACGCGCCTAATATGATCCGTCGCATACATGTCCGTTGGATTGAATCCGGTGATCATCGGATCGAACCGCGCCTGTTCTTCTTTCGTGAGCGATCGGTAGGCCATGGCGATGTAGGCGTCGGTAAATGAGTAGTAATAGAGTGGTGCGTCAGTCTGCAAATAGTAGGTCGGAGCGTTATCACCCGAGTTCTCATACGACCATTGCTGTTGCAGCGGAATCCCAAAAAGCGCGACACGGCCGACCTTGGTACCCATAATCTTCAGAAAGTCGTGAATGTCCGTGCCTTCCTGAATGTAGTTGGTAAGGTGAAAGTGGCTGTCGTTGAACTCGTATTGAT
>JASIJX010000303.1 GCA_030049955.1 Acidobacteriaceae bacterium | reverse complement strand
AACGTCTCAACCACGGCGAACAACACCACCACGTCCGTGGCGCCCACAACCAACGCGCTGCTCAGCGGTATCGCGCCCGCCGGCGCAGCGCTTGACGGCGCAGGCAACCTCTATGCCGCCAGCGGCACATCAATTGTGGAGCAGATCGGCGGGACTGCATACACGCTTTCCACCTCATCCGCAACGCCCATCGCGCTTCCAGCTGCGCCCAGCCAGATCGCAGTCGATCCGCTCGGCAACGCATATGCGGTCAGCCCCACGGTTCCAGGCATCAGCGAGCTTGCCGTCCAGTCCGCCAGCACGCCGGCCGCGTACTCGCTTACATCCGTCGCCTACACGCCATGCACCGGTTGCACGGCCGCTCCGCAGGCCATTGCCGCCGACGCAGCAGGCAATATCTACGTCGCAGACCTCCAAAGCTCAGCGGCAAACACGGCGATCTACAAGCTATCGCCAGCGGGCAGTGCTGGACGGCAGCAGACAACCATTGCCGCCGGCTTCACGAATCCGGTCTCGCTCGCCGCGGATCCTTCAGGGAATGTATACATCGCCGACAGGAGCGCGGGCGCGGTTTACAAGCTCGCACCCAGCTCATCCGGCGAATATACCCAGAGCACTCTCGTCTCCGGCCTCACTCCTGTGGCCGTCGCCACCGATGCAGCAGGCGACGTATACGTGCAGGATGAGGGCAGCACTTCAATCATCGAAGCTCCGGTGAGCGGCGGCGAGACCACAGTACTTGCCGGCCTGCAGGCTCCGACCGGCGTCGCCGTCGACGGACTGGGCAACGTCTACAGCGCGGATGCAAAGAACACAAGCATTACTCAGGTCGTTCGCGGTGCGGGATCGTACGGCTCGACCACAACGCCGTTGACCAGCATCGCCGGCACGCTGACCAACATCGGCAACTCGGCCGCAACCGGCGCCGCGCAATCCGCAACCGGCTCATTCGCATTCACCACCGCCGGTTGCTCCCTTTCGAGCGCAATCGCCGCCGGCCAGTCTTGCCAGGTTTCAGCAGCGCTGTCTTCCGCCTCGCTCGCAAGTCCCGGCACCGTATACAGCGACGCGCTAACGCTGCTCCCTGCTCCAAGCATCGGTTCAGTAACATTCAACGACGTCGTTCCTGCCGGACCAACAACCACCAGCGTCACTGGTCCTTCGAGCGTGCTCTTCAGCTCCAGCGGTACTGAGGCTTCCTTCATAATCGCGGTCACAGGCATCGCTTCGCCCGCCGGCAGCACTGTTTCTGTAACCGTCAGCTCCGTCACGCTTTCGGGCACGACAGCGGTTTACTCCGCGACGCCCGCGTTGAATGCCGCAGGTCAGGCAACGGTCAGTCTGTCTGGCCTCACGGCCGGCAATTACGCCATCGCCGTCAACTACGCTGGCGTGCCCAACACTTACTCGGCGTCGAGCGCCTCGGTCGCCTTCACGGTTGAGCAGTATGTCGCCACAGGCGACACGCGCACCGTCACCGAGCCGTCGTTCCCGACGGTCTGCACCGTCCTCAACGCAGACATCGCGGCAGTAAACAACGACATCCCAACCTCCGTCGACGCAACCGTCACCAATCCCGACGGCGCGCGCATTCAGGCCGCGCTCAATAGCTGCGCCGGCACCGGCCAGGCCGTCGAACTTTCCATGAGCAGCAGCGGCAGCGACGCTTTCCTCAGCGGCCCGCTTTCCATGCCATCCGGCGTCACGCTGCTTGTCGACCCCGGAGTGGTGCTGTTCTTCTCGCGCAACGTGCAGGACTATGACACCACGCCCGGCACGCACACCTGCGGCACCGTGAACAACGACAGCGCCACGGCAAGCTGCCTGCCGCTCATCGACATTCCCAGCGGCGCGACCAACGTGGGCATCATGGGCTTCGGCAAGCTCGATGGCCGCGGCGGCGACACGCTCATCAACGCCTTCCCGGCGAGCTTTGCCGGCCAAAGCTGGTGGGGTCTCTCGTCCATCGCCAATGGCGGCGGCAATCAACAGAATCCACGCTTCATCCAGATGGATTCGAATTCGAGCAACATCACGCTTTACAAAATCACCATTCGCAACTCGCCGCTCTTCCACGTTTCGACCACCGGCGCGGTCAATAACTTCACTGCATGGGATATCAAGATCATTACGCCGACCAGCTCCCGCAACACGGACGGCATCGATCCCGGCAACGCGACCAACTTCACCATCACGCGCTCCTGGATCTCTGATGGCGACGACAATGTCGCCGTAGGCGCGGCCGGAACTGCGCCTGCCGCCAACATTTCCGTCACCAACAACCGTCTCTTTGCCGGCCACGGCGAATCGATCGGCAGTTACACCCAGGCTGGCGTGAGCAACGTGCTCTTCGACAGCAACATGCTTTCTGGCAATGGCACCGCCGGCGCGGGCAGCTCCATTAACGACACCGCCGACAGCAACTCCACCGGCCTCCGCATCAAGTCCGGCTACGACCGCGGTGGAGTGGTAACCAACATTCAATATTCGAACTCCTGCTTCCAGGACCACAAAGCGGAAATCGTCTTCAGCCCGAATTACGAGGACACTACCGGAACCGCCAGCCCGAATCTTGAAAACATCCTGCTGCAAAACCTCACCTTCCTCACCGCGGGAACCAACCAGCTCACCGGCACCAATAACAATGGCGCCATTTACCCCCTCGGCATCACGCTCGATAACGTCACCTTCCCATCCACTTATGCCGCGTCCGAGTTCAGTCCAGCGCCCACCGATGCGGCCGTGAGCTACGGCCCCGGACAGGTGTCGAGCGATTTCGTCAGCGACTACGCAACGTTTGTCGGCTCGAATGGCAACACGGTGACAAACAATATTACGGCGACCAGCCTGAATCCGCCGCAGTGCAGCTTCACCTACATCGCGCCAGAGCTGACCGGGCCCAACGGCATTTCGCAGACCATCACCGAAGGCCAGAACGCCACCGCGGTAGTGATTCTGACGCCCGCCGTAGGCGGCGCTGCATATCCCACCGGCACCGTCACTCTCACCGGCGTATTGAACGGCAGCAATGCCGTCTCCACCACTGTGCCGCTTCCAGGCAACACCGACACCGTCTTCATTCCGCTCACCGGTCTAGAGCCGGGAACATACACCTTTACGGCTGCCTACTCGGGCGATTCAAACTATCCGCTCAGCGCCGGCCAGACCGCCTACTCCGTAACCGCGCCATACGTCGTCACCGTAAATGCCGGCAGTCTGGGTGGCACCACCACCACGCTCTCCGGCGTGCCGGCCTCCGTGTCCTACGGCGCTTCTTTCACCGCGACCGCCTCGATTGCAGGAAGCAATCCAACCGGCTCGGTGGAGTTCATCGTGAACGGTTCCGTATTTGCCACTGCTGCCGTCACCTCGGGAGCGGCCTCGGCCACGATTAGTCTGCCGTTCAGCACCACTGCATACAGCATCTACGCCGTCTACAGCGGCGACTCCGTGAACGATGGATCGACCTCGGCAACCGCGACCGTAACAGTGACGCCAGCGCTGACCACGACGGCGCTGTCAGCCAATACCACGACCACCACCCTTGGCCATCCGGTTGCTGTCACAGCAACGGTTACCTCGTCTGTTGGCGCGCCCGCGGGCACCGTCACATTCACCTACGGCGTCGGCAGCAGCGCTTCGCAGTCGATCACGGCCACGTTGATCGCAAGTTCTACGCCCAACACCTCGATAGCAACGGCCGGCATCGATCTGCCCATTGGCTCCGACAACGTAACGGCGACCTACGCCGCCAGCGGTAGTTTCGCCGGCTCAGCCTCAGCTCCCATGCAGTTCACCGTAACGCAGGGCACGATTCTTGCCTTGCCCAGCACTCCCATCGCGCTGCCTTACACCATGACGACCATTGCCGGCGGCGCAGCCTCCAATTGCTCCACTGCGACAGACAGTTTTGGCGACGGCTGCTCAGCCACGTCAATCATCTTCGGTGGGTCGGTCGATCTGCGCAGCGTTGCCGCAGACCCGTTCGGCAATGTCTACCTCACAGACGCGGTCGCCAGCGTCGTCCGCCGCATCGCTCCTAATGGCGTTATTACGGATTTTGCCGGCAAGGTGAGCGGTTCAGCCTGCGCTCCCACAGCAACCGTCGGTTGCGTGCCCACGCAGGTCAGCATCGACAAGGCGCGCGGCGTCGCATCCGATGCGCAGGGCAATATCTACATCGCTGGTTACGACAGCCACGAGGTGTTCAAAGTCAGCGCTTCCACCGGCCTTTTGTATCTTGTCGCGGGCACCGGTTCGGCAGGCAACTCCGGCGATGGCGGCCCGGCATCGCTTGCCCAGGTAAACGGACCGCGCGGTGTCTGGGCTGACAGCGTCGGCAACATCTATATTGCCGATACGTCGAACAACAAAATCCGCGTTGTCGATATCACCGGCACCATTCATACTTTCGCCGGCACCGGCACAGCATCATCGTCCGGTGACGGCGGCCCGGCGACCTCGGCCACCATCGACAACCCGCAGGGCGTGATGACAGATGCAAATCTCAACGTCTACATCGCCGACTCGCAAAAAGTCAGAGTCGTCTGCGTCACCTGCGGAACCGGCTCGCCCCTTGACGCGCTGCTCGCGACGCTAGGCATCTCTTCGCCGCAGAATGGATACATCTACACCATCGCCGGTGGCGGCAGCTCCTCCGGTCCATATCCAACGCTCGCGACCAACGTCAGCATGAGTCCGCAGAAGCTGGCGATTGACACCAGCAGCAACATCTATATCTCGGATGGCGGCGGCGCAGCCTGGTTCCTCGACGCGCATACCGGCTACATCCGTCCCATCGCCGGAAAAACCAGCACCAACTGCTCAAGCGCGACCGACAACTTCGGCGACGGCTGCCCGGCCACGCAAGCTATCATCGGCGATGGCGGCAACGGCATCGGCGTAGGAACCGACGCACTCGGCAACATCTATATCTCCGACACGCTCAACGCGCGCATCCGCAAAGTCACAACCGGCCTGGCTTCGCCG
>JASIJX010000302.1 GCA_030049955.1 Acidobacteriaceae bacterium | reverse complement strand
GGGACGATCTGGTTGACGGCGTCAGCAAGCCTCTAATTCAGGAGGGTTACATCACAGTGCCGGAGACACCGGGATTCGGGGTAAACCTTAACGAGGCGGTTGCGCGTAAGTACGCACGGAAGGACGAGCCGTTCTTCGAATGACACCGCTGGAGATTTGAGAGATGGCAGTATGGCATTCCGATGACGAGTTGTTTTCCATGGCCGAACAGGAGTTGTTCACGTCAGTGGTTGGCGATGTAATGGACAAGCTGAGGCTGGTGCATCAGTTCTTGCCCCTGCAAATTCAGCCTCTGCGCAAAGACATTGTCTTGCTTGGCCGGGCGCTTCCGGTTCTTTCAGGAGACGTCTTCGAGGAACGAGTAGAGGGTTCGGCGAACAAACTCAGTGCAAAATCCTTTGGCCTCATGCTTGAGGCACTCGATGATCTGAAGCGGAATGAAATTTATGTCAACACGGGTTTTTCTCCGCGCGATGCGATGTGGGGCGAAATGATGACCACGCGAGCCCGGATGCTGGACGCGCGCGGAACCGTTGGAACGGCTATGTCCGCGATACTCGAGGAATCCTCCGGGCCAACTTTCCGACCTTCAGCTTTGGCTCGTACGGGCAAGATTCTGGCCGCGCTATGAGGTCCATGACTTTCGGGCGCCGATAGAGATTGGCAAGGTCCGCATCGAACCCGGCGACATTTTCTTCGGAGATATCGACGGAGTTCTCGTTATCCCGAAGACAGCGGAAACCGAGATCTTAAATCTGGCTTTTGAAAAAGCCAGAGGCGAAAAGACCGTCTAAAAGGAATTGCAAGCGGGATCTACTGCCGTGGCAGCTTTTGCGAAACACGGAATCATGTAAGAACGGTCCATGCAGTCGGTGGCGCCGGAGAAGCAAGCGAACCTCGAGGTACCACCACAGAACCTGCCGTGCCGCAGCAGCCTCGTAAGTATCTTGCGATTGCAGCGCGCGTGTCAGGCCTTGGAGGCCTGTTATTCGGCATCAACAACATGTGATCAGCGGAGCGATTCACGCCTTGCTCATTGTGAGACCAACGCTAGCTATATACATGCGTTAAATCTGAATGTACCGTCGAACAAGCGGAGCAGACAGATCACTGATCGTAAACTTCAAGCCGTTGCAGTTATTCCAATCGTTTTCTGGAAGCTTTATGAATGAGAAAGAGTTTACCCGGCGAAGTTTTCTGAGAACATCTTCGGCGGCGGGCTTGTTGGCGGCAACGGGGTCGCTCGGGATGGCCCAGCCTGCATTGACGGGCGACAAGGAACAGAGGTTGCGTGCAGCCGTAAACCCTAAAAGTACGGGATCTGACGGTTTTCGCGTTTTGCAAGTCGATGCCGGTAAAGTTACTGGCGAAATCCGTTCGTATCAGGGGGTGAACGGGCAGCCTACTCCGGTGATGGCGGGACTGCCTGACCTGGTTCGTCAATACAAGGATCTGCACATCCAACTAGTGCGGACGCACGATTTTATGGGGCCTGCAGATGTGGACGCGAAGTTCGATTTTAAAAACAGTGACCTTGCGTGGCTGATTCCGGACGACGGGCAGCGCGAAGGCGTAGTTGAGGCCGGCAACAAGAGCATTATCTTTCCCGACATTACCGCCGACCCTGAAAAACCTGAGAGTTATAACTTCGTGCCGACAGATAAGGTGCTGGCCGACATTCATTCAAGCGGCGCAGCCATCTATTACCGCGTGGGACGCAGTTGGGGCACTAATACCGAACCGCCCGCCGATTTCGACAAGTATGCCAGTGCGGTGAAACACATCGCCATGCACTACAACCAGGGCTGGGCAAATGGCTTCCATTACCACATTGAATACTGGGAGTTCTGGAACGAACCAGATGGCGCCTTCTGGGCCTCAACTCCTGAGCAGTTCTACCAGCTTTATGAAAAGACAGCGAGGGCTCTCAAGTCAGTTGATCCCACGCTTAAGGTGGGAGGCGTGGGCCTCGCTGACCCTTCGAACTCTGGACCTTTCCGCGAAGGCTTTCTCGATTATTGCTCCGTGCACCATGCGCCGCTCGACTTTTACTCCTGGCACACCTATGCTCGCGAAACCGAAGATCCATATGACAGCGTCCGGGCATCCAGAGCCATGCGAAACTTATTGGATCAGCACGGATTCTCCAAGGCGGAAAGCATTCTGTCGGAATGGAATCTGTCGTGGGATTTCACGGCGCAGGAAGAAGACGAGTTGCGCGGCGCGCATAACGCCGCCTTTATTGGCGCGGTCCTGAGCTATCTTCAGGATGCTCCACTCGATTCAGCGATGTTCTATCGTGGCGACGCAGCCTGGATGGGGCTCTTCGACTTGCAAGGGAACTATTACAAGACTGCCTATGCATTCAAGGTCCTGGGCCAGATGCTGGAGACGCAGCAGCGGCTTGCTGTTACGGGCACGGATACCGTTGGCTTTGCCGCGCTTGCGGGCCGGTCCGCGGATGGCGGGATGGTGCAGATCCTCATTAGCAACTATGCGATTCCAGCCAACTACAAGCCCAAGGAGATGCTTAAACCCGGAGACCCGCCGCCGCCACCGCCCAGCGAGCCTCAGCAATTCAATAACATTGTTTATCACAACAATGCCGGCTACCAACTCACGGTCAACAACCTTCCATGGGGCAAATCTTCGTTCAAGCTCAAACGCTACCGCATTAGCAAAACCCAGAACCTGGAGCTGGTTGAGGAGAAGACCAGCGCCGGCGATACGGTCAAACTCGATAATGCAATGTCCACCGATACAATTGAGCTGATCGTTTTAGAATGCCAATAGCCATGCTGTTGCAGGCAAGAATGTGTGGCTGCAAAACCCGTCTTACCGCAGCCTGGATACATCTCATCAGATGGAAGGACTCACTGACAGCTAGCTCCTTTACAGAGCCTTCGGCAAGCTTGGGAGAGACAGATATCCTGTCCGCCATCAGAATCTACGCGACAGTTGATGAGGACGCATCCATTCAATTTCGCTAACCGCGCGCGCGTTTACGGCGAATGCCCTTGTTGCTCCTCCAATCTCCATGAAAGCCATTGCCGATGAAGAGCTTGACACCATATCTGTCCGCCGCGGACAGCACTGCTTCGACGGGGTCGGCGCAGCCCGACTTCCAGCTCGCGAAGATGCTGGTCTGATAAAAAGTCCGATAGTAAAGTGCTGTTGCTGGCCTGCCCGATGTTTTGTGCCAGTGAAGAGTTAGTGTAGCGCGGTCGTGAGGGGACCGGAGTTTTTGTACCAAGCGCAGTGGTAGTCTTCGACAGGTTTAAGTTGCAATAAGTACGCGGCTAGCCGCATACTCACTAACGAATTCACTTGGTGTCCTATCCTTGAAAGCCCTGTGAGGACGACTCCCATTGTATTCCTGCCGCCAACCTTCGATGAGTTGTTTCGCTTCGGCCAGTGTTTCGAACCAGTGCACATTGAGGCATTCATCGCGGAAAGTGCCATTGAACGACTCGACGAACGCATTGTCGGTCGGCTTGCCGGGACGGGAGAAGTCGATCTTCACGTCATTTTGATAGGCCCAGAGATCCATGGCCTGGCCAGAGAATTCACTCCCTTATCGCAGAACAGCAGTTTCGGTGTTCTGCCCTCATGTTTCAGCCTGTTCAGCGTTCGCACCATGTCCTCTCCTCTGAGGCTCTGTCCAACCTCGATGGCGACATCAAACGCGGAGTCGATAGAGGGGAAAACCGCAGAGATGAGGAACTACGTCGAGCGCAAGGTTCAGAACCTGACCGACCTTTTCAATGCTCATTCGCCAGCCGCAAAGCAATTGCTGCACCCGCACCTGACAACTGTCACAATGCACCCGGTCAAGGACAGTAGCCGGGGCTGGTACTACGAGGCTGAAGGCACGTGGAATCTGTTAGGTAGAGATGAAAATGCCCCTCGCGAGGAGACAATTGCTCAAGACTCAAACGAGGGGCAGCTTCGGATGGTTGCGGGGGCGGGATTTGAACCCGCGACCTTTGGGTTATGAGCCCAACGAGCTACCGGGCTGCTCCACCCCGCATTCACAGTGTAGCAATTGGCTATTGCAGGGTCAATCGCGTTGACGGGGCTTCTACGCCCGCTTCCGGCTTGCGCAGCTGCTGATGCATTATCCGGTACACTGCGGAGGACCGCTGTACCGCCGCGGCCACTGGTTGCGCGAGAGGACAGCCATCTATGCCCCGGCTCTACATTTCTGTTCTGGCCATTATCGTTGCTGTTTTGCTGGGTGTGGCCGTGTACCAGACGGTCCGGGTGAAGACGAAGGCGGACTACCTGGTGGCCGGCCGATCGCTTTCGGCCGTGGTGCTGGTGCTTACGCTCCTCACCTCGTGGATTGGCGCAGGGTCGCTTTTTGCCGGGGCAGAGAATGCCTATCGCAACGGCTTTGCCGCGCTGTGGCAGCCGGCAGGCGGGTGGCTGG
>JASIJX010000301.1 GCA_030049955.1 Acidobacteriaceae bacterium | reverse complement strand
GTTCCATCCACCAGCACAACGTGGCAGCCCACGCCGAGCGTGGGCGTGGCGAGCGCCATCTCGATGGCTTCTTCCGATGCGCCGGCGCGCGCCATCAACGTGGAGCTGGTCAGCAGGCCTGCGGAGTGCAACTCCAGAATGGCGCGATTGACGCCGGAGGTGAGGCCGAAGTCGTCGGCGTTCACAATTAGACGGGACACGGCCTGAGTGTAGCAGTTGAAGCCGGCTGCGGGCAGTTGGCGAGGTGCGCACCTGCCTTGCGAATTCGCCACGAGAAGCGCTGCTAGAATGGAAAGGGAGCAATTTGTACCCGGTGGGGCGGTTAGCTCAGTTGGTTAGAGCGCCTGCCTTACAAGCAGGAGGTCGCAGGTTCGAGCCCTGCACTGCCCACCAAATTTTGACGGCCTTGCCTGGGTCGGTCCTTCCCTTTCACTTCGTTCAAGGTCAGGATTTCGCCTGCGGGCTCAGACGCCCGCAAGACGGCTCAAGTTCGAGTCCCTCACTGCCCACCATTCTCCATTTACGCGCTCCAGTAACTCTCTCCCGCACAGCTTCGACACAGGATGCGACCTTCCTGCACGACCTGGCGCAGATTCAGGATCTCTTCTTTGCAGCGGGAGCAGGTTGTGCGTGCGCCTGGCTGGCCGACGATTGCGTTCACATCGAAGTTGAGCCGCACCGGGATGGTTCCGAAGATCTCTTCGTCGGCGAGCTGCTGATAGGCGGCTAGGTAGGCGTGCCAGCGGCTCGGCGCAGATCGCGCATAGGCAGTAGCCCGGGCGCGGAGATCGGGCAGGGCGTAGATGCGCAAGGCGCTGCCCTCGCGCGCGGCGATGGCCGTATCGATGAACGTGGCAGCGATCTTGCCTTCGTCGGCCAGGCGCATGGTGCGATGACCCATGGAGCAACCGGTGGCCACGCTCACACCATCGGCAAAGCAGCCGTCCATCTCAACCATGGCCAGCATGCGCTTGTTTTTCTGCGGCAGCAATGGAGAAAACAGCCGCGCGGCATACATGCCCAGCCGCACGCCCAGCACCTGCCGCGGACACAGGTGGCGGTGCAGCGACGCCGACTGCCGAAGCAAAACTTCAAATTCGCTGTGCGTGGTTTCGATTGCCATGACGCTGTTCCGTTGCGTGTGTTCTCCTTATGCTAATCTCTTTTCCGCTGGAGGGCATGGCATGCCGCGAAGCAGCCATGCCGAATTGGATGCGCTGAATGTGAGTTAACCGATCGAGGAGGCGCCGTGATTGAGCGGCTGTTGGCGGAGGCGATGCTCGAAATTGCGCTGGATGAGGCACGGCTGGGGATGGCCGAAGGCGGCATTCCCATTGGCGCTGCGCTATTCACGCGTGCCGGCGAACTGGTGAGCCGTGGCCACAACCGTCGCGTGCAGCAGGGTGACCCGAGCGCTCACGGCGAGACAGACGCTTTTCGCCGCGCCGGCCGGCAGCACAGCTATCGCGACATGGTGATGGTGACTACGCTGGCTCCGTGCTGGTATTGCAGCGGCCTTGTTCGCCAGTTTCGGATTGGCGCGGTGGTGGTGGGCGAAAGCCGCACGTTTCAGGGAGGCGTGGAGTGGCTCCGCGAGAACGGGGTGGAGGTGATTGACCTGGATAGCGGCGAGTGCCGCGAGTTGCTGGGCGCCTTCATCGCCGAGAAGCCGGAAATCTGGAATGAAGATATCGGCGAATAGAGCAGGGACCAAGGGACCAAGGGAACGAGGGAACAGGATCTACCTAGCTTGAGAATGTTCTCCTGGTTGCGCCGATATTTGCGGCGAGTTGCAGCAGCGATTCGTCTTGCTCGCGCGCTGCGGCCAGTTGCGCGCCGCCGGCCGCGCAGGGAATTGCAATGCAGGGAACGCCCGCAAGGCTGAACGGTGAGGTGTAGCGCAGCAGCCGCTTACGGGTCTCATCGGTGTGGCCAGAGTCGGCTGCGAGTTTGGCGACCGGGGCGCAGGGCAGTAGAACCAGCTCCTGCACCGCGAAAAGATCATCCATGCGGGCGCGGAAGTCTGCATGCCGGTGGCGCAGAGCCGTCAGGTCAGAGGCACTCAGGCTTGTGCCCCACTCGAGCCGCTCGCGAATGAGCGGTTCAAAACTGGTGAAATGACCGGCGTGCAGCCGCGCGGCTTCAGCAGCCTGGATGGGCGCGAAGATTTCGATCGATTTCGCCCACCAGTCCGGCTCAATTTCGCGCGCCTCCAGGCCCAGCGATTCGAGCTCGCGCACTGCCGCATGAAAACACGCCGCGATTTCCGGATCGCAATCGTGCAAGAATCCGTTGCCGACGTAAGCGAAGCGCTGAAAACTGTGGGCAGGAGCTGCGCCGGAGGGCGCAAAAGGCGCGGCGAGCAGCGGAGCGTCTGCAAGATCGCGGAACAGCCAGCCGATAGTGTCGAATGACTCAGCCAGATGCGCGCCGCCGCGCCAATTGCCGCGACCCAGCGTGGCGCGGTAACCTGCCAGGCCGCACAGCGCCGCGGGCACGCGCACCGATCCGCCTGTGTCGGTGCCGATTGCGGCGACGGCGGAGCCCTCCATCACGCTCGCGGCTGCTCCACTTGATGAGCCGCCGGTCAATGCATCGGCTGTTCCCGGTTGAATGCAGTCGCCAAACTCGGGATTTTCGCCGGTGATGCCGTAGGCCAGCGCGTGCAGGTGCGTTTTGCCGGTGATGACGGCGCCGAGATGGCGAAGCTGCTCAACCAGCCAGGAATCCTGCGCGGCGATGCCGTTCAGTTCGCGATAGAGTTTGACTCCGCACGACGTGGACGCGCCGGCCAGATCGAAGCAGTCTTTTACTGAGACGGGCACACCCCAGAGAGCAGGGCGTCCGTCTCCGAACGGCCCGCCTGTGGTGCGCGGCAATGTTTCCGCACGCCGTGCTTCCGCGCGCGTCCACGCCGCGTCTTGCCAGAGATACGTGTTGCGATTGCGGGTTTGGTTTGAACGCGAGAGCGCCAGCTCGGCAAGCTCGAAGGGGTTGACGCTTTCAGTTGCGAGCGCCTGGCGAAGGGCACGAATGGTCCACGGCTTGGTCCACAGCTGGCCGGTCATGCACAGATTTTATCGGACAAACTTTGCCGCATTGCAGCGCAACGGAGCGATGCTGCGCAACCGAACCGCAATCATCGATTCACGTAAAGAGCATTCCGCAACTAGCGTTCGACAGTGGCCTCGATGGTTCCGTGCGGCTCGTCGATGGGCACAAAGATGTGGTTTGGGTTCTCCAGGCCGAACGGTTTCAGGTCGGCGAGCAGATGGTGCAGGTTCGGCAAGGAGAGATGGATGCGCGCAATCTCCGGCGCTGCTTCAAGCGCCGCTTTGCCCATATCGAACAGAGTGTGTTGCACGCTCATGCTGTTGTGCGATGCGAACATTTTGATCAGTGCGGCAACGACGCGCCCGCGTACCTGCGCAAAATCGGGCTTGGCCGACGCGAACTCCCACTCCACCGTGGCACAGGTTCCCAGGATGCGGTCAGTCGCGGGTTTGAGGGTTGTCAGCCTATCTTGCACGTAGCCGGTGAAAGCAGATTTGGCCGTCTTCAGGATCGTAAGCCCGTGCACTCCCGAGGCGATTTTCCATTCGCCGCCACGCGCACGTTCGGCGTGCGCCGTTTGCAGCTCCGGGCCACCCAGTTTGAAGGTTGCAGCCTCTGGCGTACCGTCAACGGCCAGCCGCTCCCACGCTTTTTCCTCCACGCGAATGCTCACAATTGCAATCTGCTCGTGGTGCTCCAGCAGATAATCACCCAGTTCCATTGCGAAGGCTTCGATGGTCTCAGCCTTCGAACCCCGCGCCACAAAGTACACGGTGTTTTTCATTGTGTCGGTGGGTAGCACGGTGCTGTTGTCGGCATCGGTGTAGCTCCGGTCGAAATGCCCTTCGAGCAGCAGATGCACGGTCCACTCGTTGAACAGGTGGCGATCCGCGAGCCGCGTGATACGCGAGAGCCGGACTCGCGATTTGCCGTAGCGATTCTTTCCCAGTCGTGCCATTGTTCCGGTTCCTTTACGAACTGTGTTTAGCTGCCTCGATAGGTGGTGTAGCTGTTGTCGCTTAACAGCAGTGGCATGTGATAATGCGGCTCTCCCGTGCAATGAAAGGTGATAGAAACCTCAGGATAGATGCTGGTGCGCGCTTGCTGGCGCAGGTAGGCTCCAATATCGAAGGTCAACCGGTAAATGCCCGGGCCGGCATTGTTGTTCAGGTCGCGGCAGCGCCCGTCGGCATCGGTGGTGCTGGCGGCAACTTCTTGCCACATACCGGAGGCGCCGTCCAGCAGTTCGAGCCGCACGCGAATTCCTGCGGCCGGCCGGCCGCGCACTGTATCGAGAACATGGGTGGAAATTGTGCTCATCCGTTCAGCCACTTTCCCAGACGAATCTGCATGATTTGCCGCTGCTGCTCGGCTGCTTCGCGCAGCTCGGCCTCGCGCGAGCTCTCAATCCTGCGCTTGAGGATGGTGAGCATCTCTTCGGCGCTTTTGCCCGTGGCGCACACAATAAACGTGAAACCGAAGCGCTGCTCGTAAAGCACATTGCCTTCGGCCAACTCGGCAATGATACGAGCCTGGGCCTCGCCTACCTGCGCCTGCTCCTGTTGCGACCAGGCCGCAGACCGGGCCGATACGTGAGCCGCCTTGCGCTCGCCGATGCGCGGATGGCATGCGAAAGCTTCCAGCCAGTCTGCCTCCTGCATCGTACCCCAAGTGCGATTGGCGGCTGCGCTTAATTCACCCGCACTGGCAAGGGGCCGCGCCACTGCCATCGCCGCTGCCCAGCGCCGCGCACCGCAGCAGGCCAGCATTGTGCTTATGGCCTCATTTTCCGGTGCAGCATTCCACGCGGATAGTCTTGCATTCACGCGCGCCCACCCTCCTGACGCAATTCGAGCAGAAACTCTCCCAACAGATTCGCAGCCACCGTGCGGCGATATTCGGCATTCGAGCGGATATCGTCGATCGGTTTCGCTTCAGTGAGCAGAGCCTGCCGCGCTGCCTGCGCGGTTTCGCGCGTGAGTGGCTGGCCGGCGAGTGCGGCTTCTGTTTTTACCAACCGCATCGGAAAGGGTCCAAGGCTCGCGGCTCCGAGCCGGATTTCGCCGATCACTCCGTCATTCATCAGCGCCGTTGCTGCCAGGGCCACCTTTGAGATTGCCATTGCACGACGTGTGCCCACCTTGCGCAAATACTGGCGGTGATGCGCCCACCGTCGCGGCAGGTGCACGGCATAGAGCAGCTCGTCGGGCGCCATGGCGTTGCTCTTGTAGCTGGTGTGGAATTCGCAATAGGGGATGCGCCGCCGGCCGCGCACCGAGATCAGCTCGACTTCCGCATCATAAACGAGCAGAGCCGGAGAGGAATCCGCGGCTGGCGAGCCGTTCACCAGATTGCCGCCCAGCGTGGCGCGGCCCTGGTTAGCAATCGATCCGATCCAGCTCGAAGCCCTGGCGATCAGCGGCAGGTCGGCTTGGATAGTTGCGCTTCTGCGCAGATCTAGAAATGTCGCGCCGGCGCCGATTGCGACCGCGTCGGCTGTCGTTTCAATGAAGCGAAGATCGGCGATGCCCCACAGGCTGACGAGTCTCGATGCCGTGAGCCGGCCGGCGGAAAACGCGACCATCAGCTCAGTGCCGCCCGCAATTGGCGTCCACTTGCCGGGCTCGCGCGCCATTAGCTCGAGCACCGCGGCCAGGCTGCCGGGTGCGATAAGCTCATGCACGTCGGCATTACCACGCATCGTGCACTTTCTCCAGTCGTGCTTTCTCTGCCGCGACGGCTACGGCTTCAAAAATGCGCGTGAATCCCGTGCACCGGCACAGATTGCCGGCAAGCGCTTCGCGAATTTCGGCGATGCTTGGATTGGGGTTGCGTTCAATGAGCTGCGCTGCGGCCATGAGCATGCCTGGCGTGCAAACGCCGCACTGCGCGCCGCCATGGTCGAGGAACGCCTGCTGGAGGGGATGCAATTCGTCATTACGCGCGAGACCCTCTACCGTTTGAATCACGGCGCCCTCGGCCTGGAGCACCGGCACCAGACAACTGTTCACCAACTCGCCATCCATGCGCACCGAGCATGAACCGCACTCGCCTTCGCCGCAGCCTTCTTTGGTCCCGGTCAGGCGCAGATCTTCGCGCAGTACATCGAGCAGCCGTTTCATCGGCTGAGCCTGCACTATCATGCGTTCGCCGTTTACTGTAAATCGAATAGTGGCCCGGGGTGTGCTCATACGATTGCCGGCTCCTGCAGAGCGTGCGCTGCGCTGAGCCGTGCGAATAAATCTTCAGGCAGCAGTGGAATCGCGTTCATGGACACGCCGGTTGCGTTTCGGATTGCGTTCAGGATGGCCGGAGCCGGTCCATCGTGCGGCAGCTCGCCGATACCTTTGGCGCCGAAACCGCCATAGCGGAATGGAATCTCCTCTATGAACACGTGGATCGGCGGGACGTCCTCGGCTGTGGGAATAATGTAGTTCGTCATCTGGTTGTTGGTCATGCGGCCGTTCTGTGTGACGACTTTTTCATAGAGCGCATACCCGATGCCCTGCGCGATGCCACCCTCGATCTGCCCACGGGCAAGCACTGGATGCAGCACTCGCCCCACCTCCTGCACGGCCCAGAATTCTTCAACTTCTGCCGAGTATGTGACGGTGTCGACCATGACCTGCGCGACGTAAACGGCCCAGGCATACGCGCCGTACGCTTCGCCGCGGTACTTCTGGTCGTCCCAATGGATTCCGGGCGGCGCCTCATAGCGGCAGAGCGAGACGACTTCGCCATGTGCGCTGCGGTAGCGCTCGCACCCGGCGAAGAATTCATCGCTGGTGAAGTGCGCGCCAAGGCTGGTTTCGGCGCGGAGCATCGCGAGGAGCTGCAGGCTGGCGCGCTCGATGAGCCGGCCAACGACCATTGAGGTGCGCGAGGCGACGGTTGGGCCGCTGTTGGGCACGGTTCCCGTATCAGGGGGAGCCATGGTGACGCGGCCATAGTCCAGGCTGAGAGCTTCGGCGGCAATCTGCGTGAGGATAGTATTAGTTCCCTGGCCGAACTCGGTGTTCGAAACCAGCACGCGCACCATGCCTTCAGGCGTGACATCAACACCGGCCTGCGAGTTCAGGTATACCTCGCCCGAACCAGTAAATCCCGAGCCGTGATAAAAGGCTGCGAGGCCGATGCCGCGCTTGACGGAGCTCGAAACGTTCTCGTGCGCAAACTGCTCACGCTTGGCGTAGAAATCACTCTCGCGGAGAGCGCGGTCGAGCAATTGGTCGAGAATGACGGGCTCGCGCATTAACTGCTCAGTCGAATTAGTGTTGCCCTGGTGCAGAAAGTTCTTCCGGCGCAGATCCACAGGGTCAATATTGAGCGCGGCGGCAATCTCATCCATGTGCCGCTCCATGGCAAAAATGGCTTGCGGCGCGCCGAATCCGCGGAACGCGCCGTAGGGCACGTTGTTGGTGGCCCAGGAGCGCGCACGCACGCGCACGTTCGGGCACATGTACGGTCCGGCAGCGTGCAGCGTGGCGCGCGACAGCACCGTGGACGAAAGCGTGGCATATGCGCCGCCATCTGTGTCGAGCTGAATGTCGATGGCGAGAAGCTTGCCATCTTTGTCTAGCGCCGTGCGGTGCCGCACTCGCGACGGGTGACGCTTGGTTGTGGCTGCCAGATCCTCGATGCGGTCGTAGACCATCTTGACCGGATGGCCGCACTTCATGGCCAGCAGCGCCGCGTGGCAGGCAAGGATTGATGGATAATCCTCCTTGCCGCCGAATGCGCCGCCTGTCTCAGTCTGAATGACGCGGACCTTGTCTTCGGGCAGCGCGAAGATGCCGCGCAGCGCCTTGAATACGTAGTACGGGCACTGCAGGGAACCCCACACGGTGACGCCGTTCAGCTCGCTGTACTCTGCGATCATGCCGTTGTTTTCGATGTACAGGTGCTCTTGCGCGCCGGTGCGGTACTCGCCTTCTACGATGTGTGCGGCGTCCGCCCATACTGCGTCCACATCGCCTTTTTCGAGCAGAAAGCTCTTGAGCAAGTTGTCTTCGCCCCAGACGACGACCTGCTGAAGCTCGCTCTCTGCGAGCGTGAGCACGGCCGGAAGCGGGTCGTATTCGATGCGAACAGCTGCGATTGCCTCGCGCAGCTTTTGCCGGTCGGTGTGGGCGAGCAGCAGGATGGGTTCTTCGCAGTGGTTGACGCGGCTCGCAGCCAAGCAAGGCTGATCGGCGACGATGAGCTGGATGCGGTTCTCGCCCGGCACATCGGCGGAAACGGCAACGGCGAATTCGCTCCAGTTGATATGCGGTTCGAAGGAGATGGAGCGGATGATGCCGCGCGGAATGGCGCTGCGCACGGTGGCTCCGTACCACATGCCTTCGCGGTCGAAATCGTCCACATAGCGCGCACGGCCCAGCAGCTTATCCAAGCCCTCTTTTCGAGGGACGGGGGCCCCAACGATGCGGGTTTTCGCATGCGTGCTCATGGCTAATTTGGCCGGTGGCTCGCGATCAGGTTCTGCCTAGAATACATCGAGCCGGGCAGCTTGGAAAGAAGCTGTCCGGCTCGTCTGGCTTTCAGCGGCGGACTATATTCAGCGGCTGTCTACGTTTAGCGGCTGTCTATGCGCGGCAAAGATAGCCTGCGCCGGTGAGCATGCCGCGCATGTACGCATAGCTGGCAATCACGCCGGGCATTGGGTCGTCGGGATGCACTTCGTACTCGAGATCGACGAATCCCGGGTAGCGGACGGCGATCAGCGCTTCGAAGATTTCGCGGAAGGGAAGAATGCCGTCGCCTACGGCTACCTGGCTGGCCTTGTCCTGGAAGCTGGTGAGGTCCTTCACGTGCAGGTTATAGAGCCGCGGACCGGCGGCGTGGATTGCATCCACAAGGTTTGCACCCGCGCGCGCTGCGTGGCCAACATCGATGCAGCAGCCGATGCGCGGATCCATCCCGTGGACGGCCTTCAGCACGTCGAACGGGGAAGGGAAGTACTTGTCTTCCGGCCCGTGATTGTGGATGGCCACGCGGATGTCGTATTGCTGCACGGCCTTTTCGATGCGCGGGAGCATGGCCGGCGTGGGATCACCGGCGACGATGACGGGAATGTTGGCGCGCTTTGCATACTCGAACTTGGCGCGGATATCTTCATCGTCGTCCTTGAAGTAAATGGCGCCTGCAGCGTGGAGCCGGATGCCGGCCGCGGCGTAATCGGCAAGCGCCTGCGCTTCGCCTGCAGGATCACTGGGCAAGTGGTCCTTCACGTCCTTCGCATTCAGGTCGCTCACATTCAGTTGCTTCATGAATGCGATCAGTTGAGCACGCGTGAAGTTGCGGAAGGTGTAGCTTGCGAGACCAAGGCGGATGGGCGATGGCTTGCCGGTTTCCGCAACCGCTTCTGCGGAGGCAGAGTGTGCGTTCAAGACCGCTGCGCCGGCTGCAGCCAGCGCGCCCGATTGCAAAAAACTACGACGTGAGAATAGAGTGCTCATGCTCGCAACCTTTCTTCGAAGCTCGTTCTACACCTTCGGCTCCCAGCCTGGTTCGTACTGGCGTCCCCACATTTTCATAGCTTCCGGGTTACCGACGATCTTGCCGTCCGTCTGGTCAAGACGCAACTCGCGGTTGCACTTCCAGGCCACATTCGAGAGCTGCAGCATGGTCACCGCCACGTTGCCCACTTCAATGGGTGCGTGGAGCTTTGCGCCGGTTTGAATGCCGTCGATGAAATTGCCGAAGTGCGCGTCGGTCATCGAGTCGCGGCCCACCAGGTCTGAGGACGAGGTCTCCTTACCGGTTTTGTACTCGGCGGTCTTGTTGCCCTTCAGATCGTAGATCTCATAACCGCCGCGATCGACCAGCACTGAGCCGGTGGTTCCCGAGATCACCGAGCCGCGATCGCGGCCATAGAGCTTCATCCCGTTGCAGCACTTGCCTTCCCAGGAGATCGTTTTGTCCTCGTACTCGTAGCTTGTGACGAGGGTGTCGTAGAACTGCCAGTCGTCCTTGTAGTGGTAGCGGCCGCCAGAAGCGGTGATGGACCGGGGATAGCCTGCATCGAGCGCCCAGCGGCACACGTCTACTTCATGCGTGCCGTTATTCAGTGTCTCGCCGGTCCCATAGATCCAGAACCAATGCCAGTTGTAGGGCTGGATGTTCGAGGTGTATTCGCGCCGCGGAGCTGGGCCTTGCCACAGGTCCCAGTCGAGCGAGGCCGGCACAGGCACCGGTTTGCCCTCGCCAATGGACTTGCGCGTGTTGCTGTACCAGGCTTTGGCAAAGTACGCACGTCCGATGAGGCCGTTGTGAATCTTGTCGACAATCTCGATGGTGTGCGGCGACGAACGCTGTTGCGTGCCCATCTGCACCAGCTTGCCGTATTTCTGCTGCGCAGCCACCAGCATTGCGCCCTCGGCTGGGTTATGGCTGCAGGGCTTTTCGACGTAGACGTGCTTGCCCGCCTCGAGCGCACGGATGGCTAGGGGCGCGTGCCAGTGGTCGGGCGTGGCGATGGAGACCGCGTCGATTTCCTTCATCGCGAGAATGTTCCGGAAGTCGCGCTCGTTTTTGGGCGCGTAGCCCAGCTCGCGCTCGGCTTCGACCGCGAATTTTGCCAAAATGTTGGACTCCACATCGCAGACGTATGCCACGCGGCTTTTTTCCGCATTGGCCTTGAGCGCGGAAAGGTGCGCATAGCCGCGGCTGTTGAGGCCGATGATGGCGAAGTTCAGCCGGTCGTTCGCTCCCATGATCTGCCCGTAGCTTTTCGCCGTCGATCCAATCGCCAGCCCCGCCGCGCCCACCGCGAGCGTGTCAAGAAATTCACGCCGAGTCACCATTGTTGTTCTCCGATGAAGGTAAAAATGTTAGGAACGCGTTGGGGCTTATGCAGTTTGCAGTGCGGAGGCCTTTTCCAGCGCCTCTTTCATTCCCGCCCAGCTTACGCGCGAGGATTGCTCCGCGGTGCCGCTGCGCCAGTGCGTCTCCAGACTCACGGCCTCGTGATAGCCGGCCTGCTTAAGTGCGCGGAACTGAGCCGTCCAGTCGATGTATCCGCGGCCTACCGGCGCCCAGACGAGCTTGCCTTGCGCGTTCTTCTCGACGTTTTTGCAGTGGCAGTGGTGGATGCGGTTTTTAGGCAGAAGGGCCCAGCCGGCCGGAAATGCATCGAGTTCGCCGCGCATCACCGCATTTGCCGGGTCCCAATTGAGCGCCAGGTGCGGCGTTTTGATGGCGTTCAGCGTCCGTGCTGCTTCGCGGCCGGTTGCCGTGTTGCACTCGAATTCGTTTTCGAGAACCAGCAGCACTCCGGAGCGGCTTGCCTTTTCGGCTGCCTCTCGCAACTTTTGATCGATGGCTGCGCGATAGGGGGCCTGATCATCGATGCGCCAGAAGTCGAAGCAGCGCACTTTGCCGGTGCCGAACTGTTTGGCCAGCGCGATCGATCGCTCCAGCAACTCGTCCTGTTGCTTGAATGTCGCATCAGCCATGCCAAAGGTATCGCCCTTTTTTCCGTACGCTGATTTTGGCGCGCCCGGCCAGTCAGTCTTGAAGAGCGGGCTGGCGATGTCTGTGACGCGCAGGTTGTAGCGAGCCAGGATCTTTTTTGCCTCAGCGACTTCGGTGTCGTTCAGATCAGTGATGTTTTTACCCCACATCGACCGCAGTTCAATCCAGTTCATGCCGAAGTCGTTGGCAGCCACCGAGCAGGCGTGATCGAAATCCGGCGAAATCTCATCGTTGATCACCGACACATGAAAATCGGACCGGAGCCGCGCCGCCCAGGCCCGCATCGGCAGTGCCGCGCCGGCCGCAGCTGCGGCAATAAGAAAATTGCGTCGCGAAATCTGCTTCATAGAAGTCCTTTCGGTAGCAATGGGGCTGCCGCCGCCATGACAATGTCCAGCGCTCGCGCGTTTCTGGTTGCAGCGCGGTTGGCTGACTCGAAAAAGGCTTGCAGTGGTCCGACCAAACGCTAAATCCGTTACTCTCGGCTTGTCAATTTTCTGTCGTGCATGCTGTTGATCAGCGCACCTCGCTCGAATCTTCGCGCTCCTATACAATCAACCCGCAAACCCATCGCGGCTCAATTGGCAGTCGCACGCTGCGTGAAAGGAAAATTCATCTCCATCCCGCTCAGTTCGGTGCTCGAATCCGCAGATGGGGGAGCGTTTGCGGCGCCTACGCATGCCAGCGGGCCGGTGGGCCAGTTGCCCATCACCGCCGAGATGCTGCTCAATGCGCCTAGCGGAAATCTGTTTGGGTTGACGCAGAGCGCCGGGATGGGCTGGAGCCCCGAACGGCTTCTTGATCCCGAATTTCTCATTCTGAGCACGCATGGTGGGCTGCGCGCCGCAGACGGCACACCGATTGCGCTGGGCTTCCACACTGGCCACTGGGAGGTTGGCCTGCTGGTGGAAGCGGCTGCGCAGGAGCTGAAGCTGCTGCGCGCGAAGCCATTCGCCGGTGCGTGCACCGACCCCTGCGATGGCCGCACACAGGGCACGGCCGGCATGATGGACTCGCTGCCCTACCGCAACGATGCCGCGACGGTCCTGCGTCGGTTGATGCGCTCGCTGCCCACGCGCAGGGGCGTGCTGGGCATCGCCACCTGCGACAAAGGGCTGCCGGCGATGATGATGGCGCTGGCCGCGAGCGGCAGCTATCCCGCAGTGCTGGCGCCGGGCGGCGTTACGCTGCTGCCGGAGGACGGCGAAGACGCCGCCAGGGTGCAGACGATCGGCGCACGGTTCGCACAACAGCAGATCACGCTGGAGTATGCGGCCGAAGTGGGTTGCCGCGCCTGCGCTTCGCCCGGCGGTGGCTGCCAGTTCCTGGGGACGGCGGCAACCGCGCAGGTTGTGGGCGAGGCGCTCGGACTTTCTCTGCCGCACACGGCGCTTGCGCCTTCCGGCCAGCCCATCTGGCTGGACGCAGCGCGCCGCTCGGCGCGCGCTTTGCTGCGGCTGCATGAGCTTGGAATTGGCGTTCGTGATGTGTTAACCCCTGCTGCACTGCGCAATGCCATGGTGCTGTATGCGGCCTTCGGCGGCTCGACCAATCTACTCATCCATCTGCCTGCAATTGCCTATGCCGCGGGACTTGAGCGGCCGACGGTTGACGACTGGGCTGAAGTGAACCGGCAGGTGCCGCGACTGGTGGACGCTCTGCCCAATGGTCCGCGCAACTTTGCCACTGTGCAGGTTTTCCTGGCAGGGGGCGTGCCGGAAGCGATGCTCGAACTGCGATCGACAGGGCTTTTGGACGAGACGGCGCGAACCGTCACCGGCGAAACACTTGGGGCTTCGCTCGACTGGTGGCGCGAGAGCGAGCGCCGCCGCGCGCTGCGCCGCCAACTTCGGCAGCAGGACGGCATCGATCCGGCGGACGTCATCATGAGTCCGGATCGCGCCCGCTCGCGCGGTCTCACTTCCACCGTTTGCTTTCCGATGGGCAATCTTGCGACGGAGGGCTCGGTGATCAAAAGCACGGCCATCGATCCCGCACTCGTGGATGAGAACAATCTCTATTGCCATCGCGGGTCGGCGCGCGTATTCACTACGGAAGAAGCCGCGATCCATGCCATCAAGGCCGGTGAAATTGCCGGCGGTGACGTGATCGTGCTCATTTGCGGCGGGCCGATGGGCGCGGGCATGCAGGAGATTTATCAGGTAACAGGCGCGCTGAAGCAGTTGCCGCATTGCCGGAACGTGGCCGTGCTCACCGATGCGCGCTTCAGCGGTGTCTCAACGGGGGCGTGCATCGGTCACATCTCGCCTGAGGCGCTGGCCGGGGGCGCGATTGGCAAAGTACGCGAGGGCGATCTGATCGAGATTGTGATCGACCGCGCGGAGCTCACCGGCCGTGTCGATCTTATCGGCGAAGCTGGAACGGTTTACGGCGCGGAAGAAGGCGCGCGACGCCTGGCCAATCGGGCGCCGCGCGAGGATTTGCGCTCCCACCCCGATCTGCCTGCCGATACGCGCTTGTGGGCGGCGTTGGTGCAGGCCAGCGGAGGCGTGTGGGGCGGTTGCGTTTACGACACCGACGAGATCATTAAGCGGCTGGAGCGAGAGCCGTGAACACGCCAACGAACAACTCGCAGAGGGAAAGCGTGACGACGCTTGTGCGAACGCAACAGAAGACCCTGCCACGCCGCCGCTGGCGCATTGCCAGCCTGCTCGGCGTTGGGGTGCTCATCAACTACTTCGACCGCGTGAACCTGTCGGTTTCGCACGACGCGCTCTTTGCCGCTTTCGGCATTTCCAGCGTGGTCTTTGGCTACCTGTCTAGCGCTTACAACTTTACTTATGCTTTCCTGCAGCTCCCCATCGGCGTCATCCTCGATAAGCTTGGCGTGCGCCGCGTTGGCCGCATCGGAAGTTTCTTGTGGAGCTGCGCTTCATTCGCGGGCGCCGTCACGCCGACCCTCAGCGGTCTGTTTGGCGCGCGGTTCCTGCTCGGAATCGGCGAAGCGCCGACGTTTCCGGGAAACGCAAAGGCGATCGGCGCATGGTTTCCGCCTGAAGAGCGCAGCTTTGCCACGGCGCTCTTTGACGCGGCCGCAAAGTTTTCCTCCGTCATCGGCGTTCCGCTCATGGGCGTGGTACTGATCGAGTTCGGGTGGCGCTGGAGCTTCGCCCTGACTGGCCTTATCAGCCTGGGCTATTTCCTTGCCTTCTGGGCGATTTATCGCGAACCAGACGAGGACCCCGGCCTTACCGATGCCGAGCGCGAGTACATCGAACGTGACGAAAAGGAGCGCGATTCCGCAGCTCTCGCGAACGCTCCTGAGATCCCGCTGCTCTCGATGGTCAGGCAACGCAAAGTGATTGGCGTGGTGCTCGGCTTTGGCGCATACAACTACGTTTTCTACCTGCTTCTAACTTGGCTGCCCACGTATCTTTCCTCTGCGCTTCACATCGATCTGCTGCACTCGTTTCTCTACACCAGCGTGCCCTGGATCATCGCCACAATTACCGATCTGGCTGTGGGCGGCTGGATGGTAGATTTTCTCGTTCGCTGCGGCGCCAACGGGGACCGCGTGCGGCGCACGGTGCTGATTTGCGGCACCGCATTCGGCCTCGGCATCTTTGGCGCCGCCCATGCGCACACGCCCGGTCGCGCTCTCGTCTGGATCAGTCTCTCCATCGGCGGTCTTTCTGCCGCGGCGCCTATCCTCTGGTCGATTCCTTCCTTCATTGCCACGCGGCGCAATGTGGGCAAGGTTGGCGGCATCATCAACTTCTCGGGCCAGATCTCGGGCATTGCCGCGCCGATTATTACTGGCTACGTCGTCCAGACGCAGCACTCTTATATGTGGGCGTTTGTCATCCCCACGATCTATCTCGTCATCGGCATCTTAGGTTACATCTTCCTGCTCGGTCGCATCGAGCTCGCTCAATCTGCCTCATGAGATCTGGCTTTAGGCATCCCTTGCCGGTTCTGGCGCGTCTATATGCCATCGGATTTGCAGGGGATGACCTTCGTGATGCGCCCAAGCAAATTTCTTTCCCTGTAACATCGAAATTGCACAATGATTTTGGAATAAGGAACAAACGGTGCCCCGGATTCACTTTCAGCAGCAGCTTGCCGAGCTCAAGGACAAGCTCCTGGCGATGGCCGCCTTGGCGCAGCAGTCGGTCGACTCAGCGCTTGAGGCCTATCTGCGCCGCGACAAGGGCCTGTGCAAGTTCGTCAAGCAGAACGAGCGCGCCATCGATACGGCACAGCGCGAGCTGGATGAGATGGCTTACGAACTGCTGGCCAAGGAGCAGCCGATGGCCATCGATTTGCGCTTCATTCTGGCCGTGATCAAGATCAACGGCGATCTGGAGCGCATCGGTGATCAGTCCATGAGCATCGTCCGGCGCACCAAGGAGGTCCTTGGAGAAGAGACGGTGGAGATGCCGGTGGATTTTGCCGCCATGGGCGAGTATGCAGGGCACATGATCCGCTCCGCTGTGCAGGCGCTGCTTGAAGGCGATGCGCGGCTGGCCGATTCCATTCGCGACATGGATGACGAGATCGACCGCATGAACCGCCGCGCGCACGCGGATTTGCTGCGCGTGATCCAGGAGAAGCCGAGGTACACGCGCCAGGCGATGAATGGGATCCTGGTGGCCAAAAATCTCGAACGCATTGCCGATCACTGCTCGAACATTGCGACCGACGTGATCTTCTGGATCCGCGGCGCCGATGTGCGGCACCAGTTGAGCATGTCGATGGATTGAACGACAGCTTTAGCAGCTAGCTCCTAGCTTCCAGCTCTGAAAAGTGAAATGCGGAAGCCCCAGGTTTGAGCCTGGAGCTTTCTGTTTCCCGGGGCGAAATAAACCTAGACGCCGATCACCGCGCACAACTCCTTGACTGCGGCGGCGCTCCTCTTTAGTGCAGCGTCTTCTTCTGGAGTCAGCTTGATCTGGATGATCTGTTCGAGGCCCGCGGCGCCGAGCTTGCAGGGCACGCCGATGTAATAGCCTGAAATGCCGTACTCGCCCTCAAGATACGCTGCGCAGGGCAGGATCTTCTTCTTGTCCTTGAGAATGGCCTCAACCATTTCGACGGTTGCAGCCGAGGGCGCGTAATAGGCGCTGCCAGTCTTCAGGTACTTCACGATCTCGGCGCCACCGTCGCGGGTGCGCTGCACCAGCTCTTCAAGGCGCGCAGGGGCGATTAACTCGGTAATGGGGATGCCGGCTACCGTGGAGTAGCGCGCGAGCGGCACCATGGTGTCGCCGTGGCCGCCCAGCACGAAGGCGGTTACATTTTCGACGCTTACGTTCAACTCCTGCGCGATGAAGGTGCGGAAGCGCGCCGAGTCCAGCACGCCGGCCATGCCGATGACCCGCTCGCGGTTGAAGCCGGCCTGGCGGAACGCCGACTGCGCCATGGCGTCAAGAGGATTGGACACGATGATCAGGATCGACTCCGGCGATTGCGCCACGACCTTTTGCACCACGTCCGACATGATCTTGAAGTTGGTGTGAAGCAGGTCATCGCGGCTCATACCGGGTTTGCGCGGAATACCGGCCGTGATGATGACGATGTCGGAATTGGCCGTGGCCGCGTAGTCGTTTGCGCCGGCGATGGCTACGTCGCGCTTTTCGATGGGCATGGCTTCGAGCAGGTCCAGCGCCTTGCCCTGCGGCACGCCTTCGACGACATCGACCAGCACTACATCCGCCAGTTCCTTGGCCGCAATCCAGTGCGCGGCCGTTGCGCCCACATTTCCGGCACCTACAATGCTTACTTTTTTCCGCATTTTTCTTCTCCTGTTTGTCTGAGCGAAGCGGAGTTAGCGCTGTTAGCGGAGTCGGCTACCGCCGCCAACAACGCGCGAAGCGCGGCTAACGCCGCCGACCCCGCTACATATTCCCAATGATTCGCGTTGCAAATTCGCTAGTACCCACCTTCGTCGCGCCTGCGGTTTGCCGCTCGAAGTCATAGGTGACGAACTTCTGCACAATGGTCTTCTCCATCGAGCTTTCAATCAGCTGCGCAGCTTCCTTCCAGCCGATAAAGTCGAGCAGCATCACGCCAGAAAGAATGACTGAGCCGGGGTTGATCATGTCCTTGTCTGCGTATTTGGGCGCGGTGCCGTGCGTGGCCTCGAAGACAGCGTAACCGTCGCCGATGTTGGCGCCGGGTGCGATGCCCAGGCCGCCTACCTGCGCCGCGGCTGCATCGGAGATGTAGTCGCCGTTCAGGTTTGGAGAGGCGAGCACACTGTAATCTGACGGCCGGATGATGATCTGCTGGAAGATCGAGTCAGCGATGCGGTCGTTGACCATCACTTTCGATTTCCATGCACCGTTTCCGTGCGAGCGGCAAATCGCGTCAAGAACCGATTTCACTTCGGCGCATACCGACTCGCGGAAGCTTTGCGGCGCGTAGTCCATGCCAGGCTCGATCAGCGCAGCATTCTGCTCGATGGTTAGGCCGGGATTCGCTTCCATGTTGCCGAGAATCCAACTCTCGCGCTCCGTCACCGTTTGGTCGCGAAACTCCTGCGTGGCGACTTCATAGCCCCACTCGCGGAAGGCGCCTTCGGTGAACTTCTGAATGTTGCCTTTGTGCACCAGCGTCACTGTTCTGCGGCCAGTTTCAAGAGCATGCTTAATGGCTGCCCGCACCAACCGCTTGGTGCCGAAGATGGAGATGGGCTTGATGCCCACGCCCGAATCGGCGCGAATTTTTTTCTTGGATTTGGACAGGAGGTCGTCATTGATGAAGCTGATTAGCCGCTTCGCGTCCTCTGAGCTTTCCTTGAACTCCACGCCCGCGTAGACGTCTTCGGTGTTCTCTCGGAAGATCACGATGTCGAGCTTTTCGGGGTGCTTCACGGGGCTGGGCACGCCCTGGTAATACTTCACCGGGCGCACGCAGGAATAGAGGTCAAGAATCTGGCGAAGCGCGACGTTGAGCGAGCGGATGCCGCCGCCGACGGGCGTCGTGAGTGGTCCTTTGATAGAGACGCGCAGGTCGCGTGCCGCGCTGACGGTGTCATCCGGCAGCCAGGTGTTGAATTGCTGATAAGCCTTTTCGCCGGCAAAGACTTCAAACCAGCGGATGGCGCGCTTGCCCTTGTAGGCTTTTTCAACGGCGGCGTCAAAAACCCGCTGCGAGGCCTTCCAGATATCACGGCCCGTGCCGTCGCCTTCAATGTAAGGAATGATGGGTTGATCAGGAACTTCGAATTGCCCGTTCCGGTATTCGATCGGCTGGCCGTTTTTCGGCAGTTCCAGCCCGTTATACGTGCTCTGCATGTTCGGGAGCGCCCTTTCAGTGGAAGACCAAATTAGAGGCTAACACCCTGAATTTGGGCGTGGCAACGCGGGCTGATCACACTGTGGCGTGCTTCGAGCAACGGTCTGCCGGGAGCCCGATGCGCTGTAAATTTGCGGCGGTGAGCGGCGAATCGCTGTGTCCGGTGAAGACGAAGGGAGACGCATGGGCATGTTGAGGGCCAGCCTGAACGCTGACCCATGCGGTGGGCAAGCTATTTTCCGCCAGCGAGCCCGTCGCCGTCGAAGCGCGGAATGCCAAAATGGCCGCGCAGGTGAAGCAGATCGGCAGGGCTCAGGTTGCCCTTCACGGTTGCCAGCGTGAGGGACTTAGGGCTCTCCACGAGCACTACTGCGCCGCGCAGGTTCGTTCCGTCCATGGCTACCCACACGTCCGTCGTGGCATTGTGCAGCGGGCTTTCACCGCCGGTGGTGGTCACCATGTGCTTCCATCCGCGCTGGTGATAAGCCTGACGGATGGATTCAACCTGCGCGGGGTCGGCCATCCCTTCTTCAGCAAAGCGCAGCACGTGCACGCTCACGCCGTCCAGTTTGGCAATAGCCTGGCGTGTTGCATCATCCAAGTCGCCGGTAAGGCCGGCTGCTGCGGTGAGCATCGTCCGGTCAAGCGTGAAGCTGGATTTGGCTGCCGCCTGAGCGCTCAGCGCCGCGAGCGCCGGTGGCGCCCAGTCCAGCACGATCGCACTCGCCGGCGGAGCTACTGCAGGTGGGGGATCCTGCTGTGCCTGCGCCAGGGCAGAGCCACCGGCCAAATTTACGCTTACAACCGCGCTCAGTGCGAACACTGCGGCGCACACACTTTTCATGTTCTGTTAAACGCGCGGGGCAGAGAAAAGTTTCACACCGGCTGCCGATTCACGGTAGCTGCCGGCAGGAGACAAACAGCGCTGGAGTCGCTGCGCCGCCCCGACCGGGCCAGTTATCGTAAAATCACAAGGAAAAATCCCTGCAATCGCTGTTCGCACCGGTCTGGATGCGATAGACTCATGCGGGAACCTTCACACGGAAAATCCGGCATCTTTTGAACCCACGGAGGGCACATCGAAATTGGGCAAGAGCATGGTCCCGAAGAAGCTTTTTTTTACCAAGGGCGTCGGCAAACACAAGGAGCGGCTGACATCATTTGAGCTGGCCCTTCGG
>JASIJX010000300.1 GCA_030049955.1 Acidobacteriaceae bacterium | reverse complement strand
AGGGCGGCGAATTGGGCGAGCTCGGGCGCAGGGGTGTGCGTGGGGCCGAGGAGGTAGTTGCCGTCTTTATTTGCGGGTGGGACTTGGGTGTCGGGGAGCGTGCTGGTTTGGACGTAGCCGGGGGTGTGGGGGTCGCGGGTTGGTGGCGTGGGGCGGGGGGGTTGGGTTTGGGTTAGGGCGAGAGTGGAGAGCGCGATGAGGGACAGGGTTGGGCGCATGTCGGGAGAATTGTAAAGGGAATAGGGAACAGGGAGTAGGGAACAGCAAAAACAAAAGCGCGGCTCGTGGCTGGGTGAGTGTGGTGCTTTCCCACCCTAAGGGCAAAGAACGCCCTTAGAATGGGGCACCCGGGCTCGAAGGGGGATGCTCGGGTTTGTGGCGTGGAAATGAGAGAAAAGCAACCACAGGTCCTTCGACTCGCTTGCCTGTGGCAAGCTCGCTCAGGATGACACGTGTGGTGGGTGAGGCACAAAAAATGGGCGGCAAGGATTGTCTCTTGCCGCCGCCCGTCCCTGGGTTGTCTTGAAGGTGGTGCAGTGGTGCGTAAAGTTGGCGTGTGCCTGGTGCCTCAGGGGCTAAAGCCCCGGTCAATATTTGACACGATTGATTATTTGACACGATTGATTTGACGCGATTGCGGCACGGCTAAAGACGTGCCCTTTCAAAGCCGGACGCAGCCATCGATGCTTTTCTGATCCCTTGGCCCTGTTCTCCGTTCTCTGCTTTATTGCAGCAGCTTTAGGACTTCCTGCTGGGTGCTGTTGGCTTGAGCGAGAGCGGCGATGCCGGTTTGGGTGAGGATCTCGTACTTGGACATGTTGGAGGTGGCGGCGGCGTAGTCGGTGGCCTGGACGGCGTTCTGCGCCGAGAGCACGTTCTCCTGCTGGGTGCTCATCACCTGGCTGATGGAGTTGAGGGTGTTGATCTGCGCGCCGATGTAGCCGTCCTGCGAGGCAACGTCGGAGATGGCGATGTTGAGCTGGTTGAGCGCGGACTGCGCGTCGGCCTGGCTGTTCAGGTCGGTGCCGCTCAGGTCTTCGCCGTTGCTGTCGGAGTAGCTGATGGTGGCGATTCCGCCGAGGCCAGTTGGGTCGGCGGTGAATGTGGCGCCGGCGGCGGCGGTCTGGCCCGTGGCTGCATCGGCGATGTCGGGCGCGGCGGTTCCGCCGCCGGAGTTGGTGACGCCGACCGTGTAGTAGGACGAGGCCGCGGTCCAGGTGGGCACGTCGGCGGGAGTAGTGGTGTCGCCGAGACCGGCGGCCGTGATGGCGGTTTTGGAACTGGCGGAGGTAAAGACGTCGTCGCGGTTGGCGGCGCTGTAGGTCGCGGTGATGCCATAGCCGTCGGCGTTGATGGTGTTGGCGAGGTCCTGCAGCGTGTCGGTCTGGCCGGCAATGCCCAGCGTAATGGTGTGCGCGACGCCCGAGGAGTCGGTGACGGTGAGCGTGCCGGAGAGATCGTCGGTTGCCAGGCCGGTTGAAGCCAGGGTGCCGATGGAGCCTGGCGTGGTTCCCGCACCCACTCCGCCGCTGGAGCCGGAGATGAGGATCCCGGTGTCACTACCTGCGCCGGCCGCGGCTGCCTGTGTGCCGGCCTGGGCGGCGGTGGTAAAGCTCGCGGTGAGGCCGAGGTCGGCGTTGTTGATGGCGCTGATCATGCCCTGCGCGGTGTCGGCATAGCCGGTGCCCGCGCCCACGCTGATGGTGGCATTCTCCTGCGTGACGGCTCCGCCAGCGCCGGTGGCCATGTAGTTCACATCGAGCGTGGTGGTGGCGTTGGCGAAGGCGTCGCTGAGCGATGCGTCCTGGCCGGCGTTGGAGAGATCGATGAAGACGTTGCTCTGGCCGTTCGAGTAGGACATCTGGCCGTTGGTGTCGCCCAGGTTGCTGGATGAAAGCGAGTGGATGTTGAGGTCGTCGACCGAGGCGCCGGCCTGAGATGAATCGCCGGTGTAGATGGCGATGTCTGAGCCGTCGAAGACCTGCTCCTGGTTGTAGGTGGTCGTCGAACCGATGTTGGTGACCTCGGACAAGATCGACTGGTATTCCTGGTTGGCCGCGGCATCCTGCGATGAATTGAGCGTGCCGTTGGAGGCCTCGGTGGCCAGCGTGATGGCGCGGGTGAGCAGCGATGTGACCTGCGAGAGTGCGCCGTCGGCTACCTGCAGCAGGCCGACGCCTTCAGTGGCGTTGGTTTCAGACTGCGTGAGGGCGGCCGAGTTGGCTGCAAGTCCGTTGACCAGCGAGAGGCCCGCGGCGTCGTCGGCGCCGGAATTGATGCGCGAACCGGACGACAACTGTTCCAAAACCGTTTGCAGGCTCGCATTGGTGTTGTTCAGGTTGTTCTCAGCGTAGATAGCGGAGAGGTTGTTCAAAACACCGAGGGCCATGGAGGAACTCCTTCTTGAATGCGCGAGGCGAACACCCTGGCCGGCTTCTGCTGCCGTTTCCGGGGTTGTTGATTTCCCGGAGGGCGTTGCTGCGTTCACCCCACTCATCGGAGCGGCCCGGAATAACTTTAGTCATAATTCTTTGCGTGGCTCAGGCGGGGGTTTGTCGCGGGGACGATCAGGTTGTTTGGGGATGGGGCAGGAGGTGGCTGAAAGTGCGGCAAAAACTGTTGCGATTTGGGGCGGGTGGGTGTCGGGGGACGAGACAGGGAACAAGGGAACGAGCAGACGAATGGGCGGAAATGGTAGTTCCCGCCCTTTCGCACCAAACGCGAAAGGACGGGGCACGGGGACATTGGCGGAGACAGCAAAAAATCGGCGGCGTGGGGTTCGATTCCCATGCCGCCAGACGGTCTTGAAGTGCGACCGCTATTCTGCCCGTACACCTGTGGTTGCGAAGACGCCCGCTGCTCGTACTGGGCTTGGGGTTCCGTTTGCGGAACCGGAGCGCAGACCAGGCTTCGCTCAAATTCCCGTTTTGCGGACGGCGCTTACTTTGCCGGCCGCGTTTACCGCTGCGGCGGAGGCGGTGCGTTGCCGCCCGCTGGGGGCTGCTGCTCGCCGCCCTGCGCCGGCGGAGGACCACCGGGACCGCCCGGACCATTGGGACCGCCGTTGCGCCAATGGTGTGCGCCTTCCCGGCGATCCATACTGGGGCCCCTGTCGCGACCCATTTCGCCGCGCATGTCGCGCAACTGCTTCCATTGGTCGGAGGTGAGCTTCATACGGATGTCGAGGAGGAACATCGAGTTGGCGCGCTCGAGCGCGGCGCGTGCCTCGACGACCTTGTCAATCTGCGCCTCCATGGCGGCGCGGTCCGGCTGATCGGCGCTCATCAGCGGCTCCAAACCCAGTTCGGCTTTCTCGAGAGTGGCCTGGAGGTCGATGAGCTTCTCGCGATGGTCGTAGAGGATCTGATCCATGGCCTTGCGCTGGTCGTCGGTCAGCTTGAGCCGCTCGATCATGCGCGGATTGTTCCACCAGCGGCCAAAGGCGCCGGGAGGAACCATGGAGCGCTCCATGGGAGGACGATGTTCTGCAAAACCCCTGCCCGAACCTGGGCCCGTGCCGGCTCCGCCGGGACCCTGTGCGCTGGCTAGAGCTGCGCCCAGAAAGGCTGCGGCCAACGCGGGGAAAATACGTCGTACAATGTCCACTTTCATAGGTGTCGTTTTCTCCTGACTTTCCTGATCTTGCTTCGAGGAATCCTGTTTGTCCTTGGAACCATCCTTCGGGGGCTCAAGCCCCGATTCATTTTTCAGCTCCTCATTTTTCAGCTCTGCGGCACGGTTAAAACCGTGCCCGTTCAAAATCGCACGCTTCTACTGATCGACTATTGATCGGGACTTTCATCCATCAACTGCGCCAGCGGCTCCATGGCGCTGGGAACGGGGCGCGAAACGTCGCTGTCGACCGCGGCCATCAGGCTCGCGTCGCCCTGGCCTGCCTGCGCGGATACGGCGGACTGCCTGGCATGAAACTGTTGCTGCTCGATTTGCCGTTCGTATGCCATGCGAACAAGCGTCTGGTTGCGGTGATGCTGGTAGAGCCCGGCCGAAAGACTGCCGGCGGCGAGCAGGCAGCCGAGGGCCCAGCCAGCGGCAAACCGCCAGCTATGCCGGTGCGCGGCCAGTGCGATGGCGCGAGGACGGCTCAACTCGGCGTTGCTCCAGGCATGCACGCTTGCGCGGAAGTTGCGGAGCGCCTGGGCGAGATCGGCTTCAAGACTGGTTTCGAAACTGGCTTTTGCCACTTCGAGACCGGCATTCGCCGTTTTGACCGACTGATCGCTGTTCGTGTTCATTGGGTTCGTGTTCATCGCATACCTCCCACCTCCGCGCGGACTTTTGCCAGCGCCCGCGAAAGGTGCGCCTTGACCGTGCCCTCGCTCAGGCCGGTGGCTTTGGCAATCTCGGCCAGCTCCTGCTCCTCGACGTAGCGCAGCAGAAACACCGTGCGCTGCCGCTCGCTGAGACCGGAGACGGCCTTCCAGACCGTTTTCACCTGCTCCTTGGCCAGCAACCGCTGCTCGGCGCTGCGCTCACCGCTCGGCAGCCACTCGCTGGCTTCGTCCAGGTCCACAGCGTTGGTGCGCGTCTGCCGCCAGAACTGCATGCGCCGGTTACGCCAGTGGTCCTTCTGCAAGTTGATGGCGATGCGCATCAGCCAAGTCATGGCCGTCGAGTCGCCGCGAAAATGAGCCCAGTTCCGGTGCGCCTTCAGGAAACATTCCTGGGTGAGCGTTTCGGCCAGATCGACATCGCGTGTCGAAGCCAGCAAAAACCGGAAGATCTGCGGACGGTGCTCGGCGACCACGCGCGCGAACTCCTCGGCAGCAAGTGCTTGTGCTGCTTCGGCATCCATCGGCTTTGCTACCGCGCCGGCTGCCATCATTTTGGTAGACGCCTTGATAGGACGCGAGTTTACAGCCTTCTGCCTCATCATTATCCAACTGAAGAAGACACCTATCCGGCGCGGCTGGTTGCGCGCCAGTCGCCGCGTATCCCCCGTTTGTTTGGGACGGATGAAACGACCGGAAAGACAGAAAGGCGGGGAGCAAGCGAGGGAGGGATCAAGGCAATCAGCCGGGGCTGCCGGGCTCGTCGGCCATAATTAGAGGAAATGGGAGGGGATATGACGGTGGGAACCGAAATTTTGCCGGCCGCCCAGGCGGGTACGGTTGCGCTGGGTGGGGATTTGGTTGTGAACCGGATGGGGTTCGGGGCCATGCGGCTAACGGGAAAGGGCATTTGGGGCCCTCCGGCAGATCGCGAGGCTGCTCTGGCCACGCTGCGCCGGGCCGTGGAGCTGGGCGTGAATTTTATCGACACGGCGGACTCTTACGGGCCGGATGTTTCCGAGGAGCTGATTGCCGAGGCGCTTTGGCCGTATCCCGCGGGGCTGGTGATTACCTCAAAGGCCGGCTGGGTGCGCCACGGCCCGCTGATCTGGCAGCACAATGCCGCACCCGGACATATTGCGGAGGCGATCGAGGGCACTCTGAAGCGGCTCAAGCTGGAGCGGATCGAGCTTTATCAACTGCACGTGCCTGATCCGGCGGTTTCGTTCGATGCCTCGATGGAAGCGATTGCACGGCTGCGCGAGCAGGGCAAGGTGCGGCATGTGGGGCTGTCGAACGTGACGCTCGAACATATCGAGCGGGCGCGGAAGATTGTGCCGATTGTGAGTGTCCAGAATCGATACAGTTTCTCTGATCGCGAGTGGGATTATGTGCTCGACCACTGCGAGAAGAACGGTATTGTCTTTATGCCGTGGGGGCCGATGGCGCAAATGCGCAGGGCGAATGAAGTGGTGGAGAAGATCGCCGCGGCGCGCGGGGTTTCTACGGGCGTTGTTTCGCTGGCGTGGCTGCTCAGGCGCTCGCCGGTGATACTGCCGATCCCGGGGACGTCGCAGGTGGAACACCTTGAGGAGAACGTGAGCGCGGCGGGGTTCCGGCTGACGGACAGCGAGTTTGCTGAAATGAATGCGGTGGTGCCACGGCCGTATTCGCTGCGAGGCTAGCGGACATCGTCGTGGCAAAAGCGGAGCGCGGGCAGTGGGGCTGCCCGCGCTTTTTTACTGCGCTGCTTTTGACGATTGCGCCGTTTGGGCGGCTGCTGGGACTGCTGGGGGCTGCTGCTGGGGTCTCACAGGCTCGTTTTTGCCGTGCTCGGGGTCATACTGGTGCTCATCCATCCACTTCTTGAAGTCCGACGCGGGCTCTTCTCCGATGACGCCGCCGTGGAGAAAATAGGCTGAGTCTGGCTTGAGGGTCACTTTTAGATCGCAGGCGTTCATGTCTCCCGGCTTGCCGCCCAGCACCGGCAGCAGAATTTCGAGCTCGCGGCCGGGCTTCTTCCAGCGCGCCAGATATGTTTCGGCGCCCGGAGAGCCCATGAGCCGCACGCTGCACTCGTAGGCGAAATCGAAGCCGTGCGGCTGACCGTTCTCATACAGGTTTGCCCGGCCCTGTCCCTGGACGGAGTCGAGCATCCGGTCGTGATAGAAGGAGTTGCCGCTGTGGGAGAAAACATGCACGCGCAGCGGGAAATCGGCCGCCGTCCGTTTTGAGGCGGAGGCTCCGGCAGAAAGCAGTGCAAAGGCACAGAAAACCAACAGCGCGCGAAACGGCATACCACGCATGGCTACGCTCCTCACTTCGTGTGGAAAATGAAAATTAATTGTGGAACGATTGTAGACGAAACCTGACCGCAGAATAGAAATCATTCTGCGCTGGTAGACTGGTGCGGGTACCGGTTTCTTGAAGAGTACGCGACCAGTTGGAATCCAGGGGAGTATGGAATGCTGCTCGAGCGACTGCGCGAAGAGGTGCTGAAGGCCAACCAGGAGATTGCACGGCGGGGGCTGGCGCCGCACACGTTCGGCAATGTCAGCGGCATCGATCGAGCGGGTATCGACGGCAGTGGGCAGCAGCCGCTGGTGGTCATCAAGCCGAGCGGCGTGGATTACCTGACGATGACGCCCGCAGACCTGGTGGTGACGGACCTGGACGGGAAGATCGTTGAGGGAAAACTGCGGCCGTCGAGCGACCTGGACACTCATACGCTGCTCTACCGTGAGTTTCCCGAAATCGGCGGCGTGGTGCACACGCACTCGGAGTTTGCGACGTCGTGGGCGCAGGCCGGACGGGCGATTCCCTGCCTGGGCACGACGCATGCGGACTATTTTCACGGTCCGGTGCCGGTGACCGAGCCACTGACGGCCGCTGAGGTAGCCGGTGGGTATGTTCGGAACACGGGCGCGGTGATCGTGCGGCGGTTCCGTCACGAAGGGCTCGACCCGCAGGCTGTGCCGGGCGTTTTGGTGGCGGGGCACGCGCCGTTTGCCTGGGGACGGTCGGCAATGGAAGCTGTGGAGCACGCCGATGTGCTTGAGTACATTGCGCGGCTGGCCTACCGGAGCATGGTTCTGGAGGCGTCGGAGGCAGGGATTCCGGCGTGGGTTTCAGAGCACCATTACCAGAGAAAACACGGACCCAAGGCGACTTACGGGCAGCGTTAACAGGTTAACGGAACCGCCCTTTCTGGTCTACAATAAAGCGTAGATAGATACTTTTCTTCATAGGTTTGCTCCCCATTTGTGCGGCACGTGGCATGGCGGGTTTCGCGCCGGGGGTTACGTTTCCTGGACCGGCCAGTCGATATCTCGCCTGTTCTGTGGCGATTATTCGCGATCGCGGTTCAGCGGAACGGCGCTTCCCTGCATGGCATCCGACGTGCAACGCAGTATCTGGCGGGTAAATAAGAAGGATTCCTCGCAATGGAGACCAGCCTCATCAACCGACTGCAGGCCGTGCTGCTGGCAATCGCCACGGCGGCGCTGCTGGTGTTGGCGGTCTTCAATGTGTTGCAGGAACGCGAGTTTCAGCAGCCGGATGATGGCGTTTGGTGGCATGAGGTGGCCGGCGGCCTGACGGCCGATAAAGTCATGCCCGACAGCGCCGCGCAGCGCGCCGGTATTCAGCCAAATGACCTGCTGACCGGCGTGAGCGATACAGCGCTGGGACAGGTAAAAGCCGTGACCCGCGTCGCCGACCTGGAACGGGCGTTATACCGCACGGGCGCGTACGGGCAGGTTTTCTATTCGATTACGCGCGACGGCATTCGGCTGGAAACGCCGATCAGGGTTGTTCCGGTTCCAGTGGACCGCAGCCTGAGCCTGGGGCTGCGCGTGATCGGGCTGATTTATCTCGTCATCGGATTTTATGTGCTCTTCCGGCGGTGGGGCGCGCCGCGGGCCACGCATTTCTATCTATTCTGCCTGGTTTCATTCGCCTGGTACGCGCTCAAGTACACGGGCAAGCTCGATGTGCTGGACCATATAGTCTACTGGGCCAACGTTCTGGCGGAGTGCCTGCAGCCGGCGCTGTTTTTGCACTTTGCGCTGAGCTTCCCCGAGGAGCGGCTGAAGAATGTGAGCCGCAGGCTGCTGGTGCCGCTCGTTTACGCGCCCGGTGCGGCGCTGCTCTGCCTGTGGTTGTGGGCGATCCACTTTTGGCAGGCAACGGAACTGCTGAAGCACAGCCTTGACCAGCTTGGCACGGCGTATGTAGCCGTTTACTACGTGCTGGCGGCGCTCTTGTTCCTGCGCAGCTACGCGCGGGCGAACTCGCCCCTGCTGCGCCAGCAGTTGAAGTGGGTGACGCGCGGGACGCTGCTGGCGGTGCTGCCCTTCACGCTGTTTTACGCGATTCCCTTTCTTCTTGACCTGCGCTCGCCGTGGTTGCTGACGAACCTAGCGGGGCTTTCGCTGGTGTTTCTGCCGTTGACCTTCAGTTGGGCCATCGTGCGCTACCGGCTGATGGATACCGACCTGATCTTCAAGCGCGGCGTGGCCTACACGCTGGCCACGGGACTGCTGCTGGGCGGGTACTTCGGCATTGTGGCGCTGATCTCAGTGCTGGTGCACAACGCACTGTCGCCGGCGGTACGCGAGTGGGGCCTGGTGATCGCCATCCTGACCACGGCTGCCATCTTCGACCCGTTGAAGCGGCGCGTTCAGAGCTGGGTGGATCGCGCGTTTGACAGACATCGCTACGACTACCGGAAAGCATTGGTCGAGTTCGGCCGCGGGCTGAGCTCGCAGACCGATTTGAAGGCGCTGCTCGCCTCGATTGTGGAGCGGTTGCCGCGCACGCTGCTGGTGGCGCGCGTAGCAATCTTCCTGGTGGAGGAGGGAAAGCTGCAACTGGCGGCGCAGCACGGATTGCCGGCCGAGGCAAGTTCAGCCCAGGGCGATCAGAACACCCTGGATTTGGGCTTCCTCGACTTCGATCGCGCGCACGATCATTCGCATATCTTCCTTGAGAACGCGCAGGCGGCTATGCACCTGCCGGAGGCGCAGCAGCGCGCTGCCGCGCTGTTTGATCTGAACTACTATTTGCCCTGCCGCGTGGCGCCAGTGCAATTGGGCGCAAGGCAGGCGCCGATCCGGACAATCGCGGTGATTGGCCTGGGCCGGACGCTGGGCGGCGATTTTCTGTCGAGCGAGGATATCGAGCTGCTCGAGTCGCTGGCCAGCTACATCGGCATCGCGCTGCAGAACGCGAGCCTGTACACGCGCCTGGAAGAAAAGATCGTCGAGTTCGAGCGGCTCAAGGAGTTCAACGAGAACATCGTTGAATCCATCAACGTTGGCATTCTGGCTGTCGATCTCGAGGACCGCATCGAGAGCTGGAACGCGCAGATGGAAGCGATGTATGCGATGAGCCGCGCCGAGGCGCTGGGCCAGGCGCTTCGCGACGTATTCCCTCTGGACTTTGTGGAGGCTTTGGACCAGGGGCGCAGCGATCCGGGCGTGCATCATCTCTACAAGTTCCCGCTGACTACGCGCGCCGGCGAGCAGCGCACCGCGAACATTGCGGTAGCGCCGCTGCTGTCGCGCGACTTCGTCACCGTCGGCCGCATCATCCTGGTCGATGACATTACGGAGCGAGTGTCGCTGGAGTCGCAACTGGCGCAGGCCGACAAACTGAGCTCGATCGGCTTGCTGGCGGCGGGCGTCGCGCACGAGATCAATACGCCGTTGGCCGTGATCTCGTCGTACGCGCAGATGCTTTCGAAGCAACTGAAAGCCGATGAACGGCTGGGGCCGGTGCTCGACAAGATCACGCAGCAGAGCTTCCGCGCGGCCGAGATTGCCAATGGCCTGCTTAACTTCTCGCGGACGTCGACAACGGAGTTCCGCGAAACTAATTTGAATCAGGTGATCCGCGACACGCTCTCGCTGCTCGAACATCAGTTCAAAACGGCGAAGATCGCAGTCGACCTCGCGCTGACGGACGATTTGCCGCCCATCCACGGCAACGCTGGCAAGCTGCAGCAGGTGTTCCTGAATCTGCTGTTGAACGCCAAGGAAGCGATGCCGACCGGAGGAAATCTGCGCGTGGCCACGCTGGTGAACGGGCATGTGGAAGCTGTAGTGACCGACAGCGGCAGCGGCATTGCGCCCGAGCATCTGAAGCGCATCTACGATCCGTTTTTTACCACCAAGACAATGCCGAAACCCGGCGACAAGCGCGGCACCGGGCTCGGCCTTTCGGTCACCTACGGCATTATTCAGGAGCACGCCGGCAAGATTCAAGTGGAAAGCGCGGTCGGCTCCGGTACTACGTTCCATCTAGAGTTTCCACTGTTAAGGAATTCCGTTCATGCCTGAAGTTGAGAGCCAATTGAACCCGTCCGCCTCGGCAAGCTCCCCGATAGCGCGTGCCCACCATAGCGCTGCGACGGCAGAGTCGTCGCATGCGCCCATCAACGCGCCGACACACGCATTGGGCAATGCATCGGGTAATGCGTCCATTCTGGTGATCGACGACGAGGCCGGCATCCGCGAGTCGCTGGAAGTGCTGCTCTCGCTCGAAGGGTACACGGTGGGGCTGGCGCCTGAGGGTGAAGAAGGCCTGCGCATGCTGGAGAGCGAGGCCTGGGACCTGGTGCTGCTCGATTTGGCGCTGCCCGGCCGCAACGGCCTGGAAATGCTTCCTGAAATCAAAGCGCGGCATCCGGAGCTGCCGGTCATCATGATCACCGCCTACGGCACAGTGGAGAACGTCGTGGAGGCGATCCGCGCCGGCGCGGAGAACTTCGTACAGAAGCCGTGGGACAACGAGAAGCTGCTGGCCGACATCCGCTCGGCGGTTGCGCGCCATCGCGTCGAAGAAGAAAACCTGCAGCTCAAGCGGACGCTCAAGCAGCGGTACAACTTCTCGAATATCGTGGGCAAGAGCGAGACCATGCTGCGCGTTTTCGATCTGGTCGCGCAGGTAGCGCCCAGCCGGTCGACGGTGCTGATTCAGGGCGAGAGCGGCACGGGCAAAGAGCTTATCGCGAAAGCCATTCACGCGAACTCGCCACGACGCGACAAGCCGTTTGTGCCGATCAACACCGGCGCGATGCCGCCGGAGCTGCTCGAATCCACGCTCTTTGGGCACGTGAAGGGCGCTTTCACTTCAGCGGTTTCGTCGAAGAAGGGCCTCTTCGAAGTGGCGCACGGCGGAACGCTGTTTCTCGACGAAATCGCCACCATGGGCATGGACACGCAGGCCAAGATTCTGCGCGTGCTGCAGGATCGGCGCTTTATGCATCTGGGCGGCGTGCAGGAGATTCAGGTTGACGTGAGAATCCTGGCGGCCACGAACGTCGACTTGCGCAAGGAAGTGCGCGAAGGCCGCTTCCGTGAGGATCTTTTCTACCGGCTCAACGTCATCACCATCGATCTGCCGCCGCTGCGCGCCCGGCGCGAAGACGTTCCTCTGCTGGCGCAGCACTTCCTCGATTTCTACACGAGCGAAAACGAGATGACGCCGCGAAGGCTTTCGGCCGATGCGTTGCGTGCGCTGATTGACTACGACTGGCCGGGCAACGTGAGGGAGCTCGAAAACTCGATCGAGCGCGGCGTTGTGCTGTCTTCCGGCGCAGTCATCGGCGCCGATCTGTTGCCCGGCCACATTACCGGCCGCAGCTTTCAGGATGCGCTGCTCGAGCATAATCCGAACTCGTCGTTGTTCGACATTCTCGAGGTTATCGAGCGCCGCATTATTGTCGAGAAGCTGGAGCGTTGCAACTGGAACCAGACGGACGCGGCCGAGCAGTTCCGCATTCCGCTGTCTACACTGAATCAGAAGATCAAGCGGCTGAATATCGAGATTCGGAAGAAGGCCAGGGAGTAAGGAATCAACGGCGACCAGGCTCATCGTAAGATACAACCTGGAGGTAATCGATGGATCAGCTCGATCGCATCACACGAAATCCCGCAGTAATGGGCGGGAAGGCGTGCATTCGCGGAATGCGCGTTACGGTCAGCATGATCGTTGGGCAGATTGGGGCCGGCCACACAATTGAGGAAATCCTTGCCAGTTATCCATATCTCGAACGAGAAGACGTGCTCCAGGCGCTTCGCTATGCGGCGCGAATGAGCGAGGAACGCGAGGTTAATCTGGCCTCGGCATGAAATTGCTCGTGGACATGAACTTGTCGCCGGACTGGGTACCATTTCTCGCCGCCGAAGGCATTCAGGCGATCCATTGGTCGTCAGTTGGTAAGGCCACCGCGCCGGATGCCGAAATCATGGAATATGCAAGCACACATGGGTATGCGGTCCTTACGCAGGATCTCGACTTTGGCGCGATACTTGCGGCAACCCAAGTGAGCAGTCCCAGCGTTGTGCAAATCCGGTCAGACGATTTGGAGCCAGGCTTAATTGGAAAGCTGGTTATCGCCGCGATCAACGAAAGCAACAGCGAGATCGATTCGGGAGCGTTGATCACGGTTGATCCTAATCGCTCCCGATTGCGCTTACTGCCGTTTCCTAAAATGTGAATTCGAAGAGTGGCGAACGAAACAACAGAAATGCAACCGCAAATCTTTCGATTCGTTTGCCTGCGGCAAACTCGATCAGGATGGCATCCTGATAGGCTACTGCGCGGCGGATTCTGCGGCTGACCAGCGGTTGAGAAAATCCTTCAACTCATCGGGCGGCTTGAGCCACAGATCGGCCGCCGTATTGCGCAACTCGCGGCGCACCAGCACGCTCAGGCCGCGACCCTTCAGCGCGCGAAATGCAGCTTCGTCGGTGATATCGTCACCGAGATAAGCGGCGGGCGCGCAGTCCGCGCACTCGCTCAGAATCATTTCCACCGCTGCGCCTTTGTTGCGGCCGGCTCGCAGCTCGAGTCCTGCTTCAAAGGGAAGCAACTTCAGGGCGAGCTCCTGCGCGGCCGGTTCAAACAGGGCGCGGGCGTGGCTCTCGATATCCTTTGCCTCGCTGGGCGCCGCTCCGCGCCAGTGAAGGACGACGGCGTTGGGCTTCTCTTCGAGAAGCGCGCCAAAGCTATCGCGGCGCAGCGCGGCGATGAGGTAGTCGAGCTTTTGGCGCACGGGCCGAGGAAGTTCCTCGAGCTCGCGCCGGCCGTTGGCGAGTAACCGCTCGAAGCCGTGCAAACCCCACACTTCAACCGGCTCGGCAAGACCAAGCAGCGGCGCAACTTCTGCAGCCGGCCGGCCGCTGACGACGATGATTCGCGTTTTTTTCTGGTTTTGTATCAGTTGCAGGGCAGCTCGAATTCCCGGCCAGGGAACGGCCTCGAAACGGTCGATGTGAAATGGCGCGAGCGTGCCGTCGTAATCGATGAGCATCAGCGGCTGGCGCGATGAGGTGAAGGCGCGGAAGAAGCGGTCGAGGATAGTGTGTGGCTCTTGCAGAATGAATGCCTCGGAGCAAGCAGAAATGCAACCGCAGATCCTTCACTCCGCATGGCCCAAAAGCGGCCATGCTCCGCTCAGGATGACAATCTAAACTCGACTTGCGAACTGTCAGAATAACAAAATTTCTACGCGGTCCTTCTTTGCAGCTCTTCGCCGGCCAAATACCCCGGTGGAGTGTTCTGGGCCGCTGCAGGCGGCTCCTCGTCTTCCATGCGCAGCTCGCGCAGATCGCCGAGAATGTTTGCAGCCCACAGATAAATGTTATGCTCCATGACCTGGCGGCGCATGCGCCGCATGCGTTCGCGGCGCTCGGAACGGCTCATCTGCAGGCCGCGGTGCATGGCTTCGGCGACGCCGGAAATGTCGTAGGGATTGACGAGCAGCGCGTCTGCCAACTCACCTGCCGCGCCGGCGAACCTGCTGAGCACCAGGGCGCCGTCTTCGTCGTTTCGCTCGGCCACGAATTCCTTCGCCACCAGGTTCATGCCGTCGTGCAGCGAGGTAACGAGGCAGAGGTCAGCCGCTCGATACCACTGCGCCACTTCGTTGTGATTGCATTGCCGCTCGATGAGGATGACCGGCTTCCAGCGCGCCGTCTGGTAGCGGGCGTTGATGCGCTCGGCGGTTTCTTCCACGCGCAGGCGCAGATCGACGTAGGTGGAGATGCGGGTGCGGCTGGGCGCCGCAATCTGCAGCAGCGTGAGCCGGTCGCGGTACCAGGGCCGTTCCTCGAGGAGCTGCTCGAGCGCCATGAGCCGCTCAACAATTCCTTTGGTGTAATCCAGCCGGTCAACGCCGACGGCGAGATACTCGGCGCGCACGCCGAAAGGTTCGAGCTGCTTTCCGCGCAGCGCAGCCTGCTCCTGCTCGTGCTGGGCCTCCGGAGTTTCGGGGGGGTGCATCGAGCCCTCGCAGGCCACGCTCACCGGGTAGGGGCGCACTGTGGTCAGGTGACCACGGCGGCTCGTGGTCAGGTGCTCGTGGCTGGTACGCGCTTCTAAGGCGCGATCCACGGTGGCAAGGAAATTGTGACAGTGCAGCGGGATGTGAAAACCGATGAGATCGGCTCCCAGCATGCCATCGAGAATCTCGTTTTGCCATGGGCAAATGCCGAAGGCCTCCGGGTTGGGCCACGGGATATGCCAGAAGATGGCAACGCGGGCGTCGGGACGGGCGCGCTTAACGATCTGCGGCAGCAGGGCGAAGTGGTAATCCTGCGCGAAGACGATAGGATCGGCCGAGTTCTTCATCTCTGCCAGCAGCGCGCGGGCAAAGCGCTCGTTGATGTTCTGGTAGCACTCCCAGTCGCCCTGCCGGAAGATGGGGCGCGTGTGGGCGATGTGGCAGAGCGGCCACAGCCCCTCATTGGCAAAACCGTCGTAATACTGCGCTTCCTCTTCTTCCGTGAGCCAGACGCGGCGCAGGGTGTACTTGGGGTCATCGGGCGGGACGCGCAGATGATCGAACTCGTCGACCGCCATGGTGTCACCGTCACCATTGCCTGAAGCTACCCACACGCCATCGCAGGCGCGCAGGATAGGCTCGAGAGCCGTCACCAGTCCGCTTGGCGGCACAACGCACTCCAGTGCACGGCCGCGGCGCACATGCATGTATGGCTCGCGGTTGGATACAACGAAGATCCGGCTGTATCTGGAGTGGCTGCGAATATGAAGAGCGAGCTTTTCGGCCGTCCACCAGGGATCGCCAGACTCGCGCAGGCGCGCCTCAGTTGCTGCTGCGGCGCGCGCAGCCTTCAGGCTCTCGGCGATGGTTTCCACTTCGCGGGCGATGGGCGTAAAGAGCGCCAGGTCGCCCGAGACCGGCTCGATGCTCTTGCCCGTGCGGAGCCTCCGCAGCCGCTCGGCAATGCGGCCGATGGGCCGCAGCAGGAACCAGCTCACCATGCCGGCCGTGATGGCCACGATCAGCAGAACCAGCGCGGCAATGCGCCAGAACATCCTTCGCCAGAACGCGTTTGCGTCGTCGCGGATATAGCCGGCGTCAGTGACGATGGCCATCGCGCCGGAGATGTGGCCGCCGGCATCGCGCAGCGGCACGGTGTGCTCCAGCCACTCCCAGTGGCCGTTGCCGCTGAAGTCGCTGACTTCGCCCTGCCTAACCAGCGTGTGCGTAATGGCGCCGCGGGTGAGCGAACGCATCACCGGATCCGGACCCGCGCTAGTGAGCAGATTTCCATGAGCATCGTAAACAGCAAGGCCCAGTGCGCCAGTGCTGTTTTTCAGTTGCTGCGTCAGGCGCGCCAGCGCGGCAGGGTCGCCGCTCGTGACGGCGCCCTGCACGCCGGGAAGGATGCTCATCGCCATCCATCTTGTTTGCCGATCCAGTTGCAGCCGCAAAACATGACGGTGCGCCAGTACATCAAAGTACGTTGAGGCGACGGAGATCACCGTCACACCTGCGATCAAGGCTAGAATCAGCCGTATACGAAAGCGCTGCACCCTTCCTCCCTCTCATGGAGCCTTTCAAGCATCTTGGATGCAGAGGGAGAGCGCGGGTGTGTCTCCGAAACGGGATGCGACGAGAGGTTCCTGAGGTTTTTGAGGAGTTTACACCTCCGGCCAATGCGCTATCCTGACCCTAGCGAATCGTGTGCCGAAAGGGGCCGCATCCGCTGGCAGGCCGGCAAAACCCATGGCGATAAACGCGATCGACCGTAGCGCCAAGCAAATCGTTCTTACCGTTCAGGATTATTCCCTGTTCGCCGCGCGGGCGATGGTAAATCTCTTTCGTCCCCCGATTTACTGGACGGACTTTCTACTGCAGTCGGACATCATCGGCGTGGGTTCGATCGCAATTGTGCTGCTGTCGGGTTTCTTTACCGGCGGCGTGCTGGCGCTGCAGTCGGCTTCCACACTGGCGGCCTTTGGAGCCACGGCAGTTACCGGCCAATTCGTTTCCCTCACCATGATCCGCGAACTGGGCCCGGTGCTTACCGGAGTGATGGTCTCGGGCCGGAACGCGTCCTCGATGGCCAGCGAGCTGGGATCGATGGTGGTAACCGAACAGATTGACGCCATGCGCGCTCTGGGCGTGGACCCGCTGCGCAAGCTGGTGACGCCGCGCATCTACGCCAGCATCGCCATGCTGTTCTTCCTCACCATCGTGGCCGATGCCTGCGGCATCCTCGGCGGCGCAGCGGTCACTGTGTTCCTGAGCCACCAGAACGGAACGCAATATTTCCACATGGCTTACGAGCGGTTGCGTCATCCGGACATTATCCAGGGGCTGGTCAAGCCGCTGCTCTTTGGATACATCCTCAGCTCGATCGGCTGCTTTTATGGCATGCGGACCACAGGAGGTACGCAGGGAGTGGGCCGGTCGACAATTTCTGCGGTCGTCGTCGCCTCGGTGCTGATCATTTTTGTGGACTTCCTGACGACACGCGTGCTGCTGACCATTTTTGGTTCATAAATCATGAGCGCGACGCCAGCTTCGGCAACCCAGACGCCTCGGCCAGTGGCAGGCGGGCCGGTGGTGGAAGTGAATCACGTCGCGGTTTCCTTTGACAGGCCCGTGCTTGAGGACATCAGCTTCAAGGTGGCGCGGGGTGAAACGCGCATCCTGCTGGGCCCGGCAGGCGTGGGCAAAAGCGTGCTGCTCAAGGTGATCAACGGCCTGATACGGCCTGAGCAGGGCAGCGTGCGGCTCTTCAACGAGGAGATTACGTCGATGCCTGAAGACCAGCTTTTTCCCCTGCGCGCGCGCACTGGGATGGTCTTTCAGGAGGGCGCGCTGTTCGACTCGCTCTCGGTGCGCGATAACGTCGCGTACCAACTGATTCAGGACCCGACGATTCCCGACGACGAGATCGACGCGCGCGTGCGCCAGGCGCTGAGCTTCGTCGAGTTGGAAGAGACGTTCTCGCTCTTTCCAGCCAGCCTTTCCGGCGGCATGCGCCGGCGCGTGGCCATTGCGCGCGCGCTCATCAACCATCCCGAGCTTCTGCTTTACGATTCGCCAACGGGCGGCCTCGATCCTGTGACTTCGACGACCATCATGGAACTGATCATGAAGGAGCGCGATGTGCACGCGACACCGTCGCTGCTGGTCACACACCGGCTGCAGGATGCCTTCATGCTGTGCACGCACCGGTATGACGCACAGCGTGGCGCGGCAGTGCCCTTGCCCAGCGGCGAAACAGTTGCGGGAACGAGTTTCCTGATGCTCGAAGAGGGCCGGCTGATCTTCGATGGAAGCCTGCACGATCTCGTCCATTGCCAAAACCCATTTGTGCGGGAATTTCTGGAGTAGCGCCGCGATAACGGGGGCGCGTCGAACAGAAACAGGCCGGGTGTTCGGCGAAAGCACTCGCAGAATGCAAAACTTAGTGGACGGAGAGAAGGTGCGAGGCGCGCTCAAGCATCAAGTCGGGATGCACAGGTTTCTCGAGAATCTCAAAAGGATGACCGGCCTGCGCCGCAGCGCGCGCAAGTTGCGCGGTGCTGGGATTGCCCGAAAAGAGAAGAATTTGGCAGGCGGGACAGCGGCCGGCGAGATCGATGGCCAGGTCGATTCCGTTCATCCGGGGCAGCACCACATCGACGATAACCAGCGCCGGTTGCCAAGTATTGATGATTTCGAGGGCCTCTTCGGCAGAGTAGGTTGCTAAGGCTTCGTAACCGGCGATGTTGAAAATGGTAGCGAGGGTGTCCGATGTCCACCGTTCATCGTCAACAATCAAAACCTTTTGACCCTTCGTGAGCAGCATGCCAGTAACCTGGGGAGCAAAGCAAACGGATGCTGATTTTTCTGGAACGGTGCCCGGAGCGGCGAGGTTGAATTTCGAGTCAACGCGCGACCGGAGCGCGCCGTCAACGGTCATTATGGCACGAAATGAGCATCCATAGCTGGGCGATTTTGCTCTTCATTCGCCAATTTTGATAGCACAGCCTGTCCGATTTTTGATATTGCGCGTATGCAATTTCAGTGCAGGCACAATGCGCGAATGAGCTGCAACAGTTCGGTTCAGCTTTCGCAGTTGTACGATGCAACCGCTGCACAAGACGATGCAGGCCGACCTCGGGCGCCGTGCATCAGGCAATATAGAGAGAGGAGTTTCACTGCATGTCGGGGACCATAACCCAGGCCGCTTCGAGTTCCGTGTCTTGTTCGGGGTCGCGGCTCGCGCTGAGCGAGCTTGCACCGCATACGTTTCAGTCGGAAATTCGCGCCATGACCACCGAGTGCGATCGCATGGGCGGCATCAATCTGGCGCAGGGAGTGTGCGATACGCCCGTTCCTGCCGTGGTGGAAGCAGCGGCAGTTGAGGCGATGCGTGACGGCCGCAACATCTACACGCGCTGCGACGGAACCGACCGGCTGCGCGAGGCGATTGCCGCCAAGCAGATGCACGACTACTGCCTGCGCTACGACGCCGAGCGCGAAGTGATGGTCACCTCGGGCGCGACCGCCGGCCTGCACGTTGCGGCCATGGCGCTGCTCAACGCCGGCGACGAGGTTATCCTCTTCGAGCCGTTCTACGGTTACCATGTGAACGCGCTCAAGTCGATACGGGCCGTGCCGGTGATTGTGCCGCTGGCCGAGCCCGATTGGCAGCTCGATACCGACGCCTTGCGCGCCGCGGTCACGCCGCGCACACGCGCCATCCTGCTGAACACGCCGGCCAATCCTAGCGGAAAGATTTTTTCCTTGCCGGAGCTCGAAGAGGTCGCTGCCCTTTGCAAACACCACGACCTGTTCCTCATCACGGATGAGATCTACGAGTACTTCGTTTACGACGGCGCAAAGCACATCTGCCCGGCCACGCTCGACGGCATGCGCGAACGCACGATTGTTGTGTCGGGGTTCAGCAAGACGTATTCGGTGACCGGCTGGCGCGTGGGATACTCGGCGGCCGACGCGCGCTGGATGCCGGCCATGGCTCATTTCCATGACCTTATCTACGTCTGCTCGCCGGCGCCGCTGCAGCACGGCGTAGCTGCGGGGCTTGAGCAGTTGCCGCCGGAGTTTTATCGCCAGCTTGCGGCCGATCACGAGGCGAAGCGCGAGCGGCTGGTGTCGGCGCTCGAAGCCGCGGGGATGGATCCATTGATCCCGCCCGGCGCTTATTACATCCTGGCGCGGGCCGAGCATCTGCCTGGCAAGACCGCTGCCGAAAAAGCCCGCGCGCTGATGGCGCGCACCGGCGTGGCCTCAGTAGCGGGATCTGCCTTCTTCCGGCCGGGCCGCGGCGAGAACCTGCTGCGCTTCTGCTTCGCCAAGCAGGATGCCGAGCTGGACGAAGCCTGCGACAGACTGCGCAA